>NZ_JAUBTI010000167.1:0-9373 GCF_036702415.1 Microcoleus sp. D3_18a_C4
TTGTACAATACGCGAGCGGGGACGCTCGCACTACAATAAAAAAAATGCTTTTTACAAAACTGAGATGCTCCCCTTCACTTAGGTTGTGTTAAATCTTATTTGATGACACCGCTAATTCTTTTTCTTCTTCCCAAGACAGTGATATTTCCAGTTCTCCTGATACTGTAAATGTTTGAGCTGCCAACAGGGCCGTCTCTAAATTTACACACATCCGGGCGGAATAATTACCTTTTTGTCCGCCGATAACTAGCTTTTCTATTGCATCTGGTTTTGATATATCTACTAAATTATGGAAGCTAACGTTATCAAAAGTTACGTTAACAATATATTTGCCGGATTCGCCGCCACCAATGCTCATATAACACTCGTCATCTGCACCCAAGGTAACTAAAGTTTTACTTTTCCCATCTAACTCGCGAATGGCTTGTTCTATTTGACTCCAAGTAGGACTTTCTATTAAGTCACCTTCATCCTGGTTGTCAACCCAATTTTCTGCTGATAGGTTTAATACAAACATTATCGCCTGATTATATTTGGAGTGCGATCGCTCTCTTCTTCATCCGCGTTCATCAGCGTCTATCCGCCTGCATCTGCGGTAAAAAAAAGGGCGATCGCTTCTCAATTTCTACCCGCGCACCATCACCCACCAAATTATCCCATAATCCCAGCAAAAAAGTCGATCGTCTCTTTCAACGCTTTCACAAACACATCAATCTCCTCGCGAGTATTGTAAAAATACAAACTCGCCCGCGCCGTAGATGAAATATTCAAATAGCGGTGCAAAGCTTGCGTACAGTGATGCCCGGAACGAATCGCGACTCCCTCCTGGTCTAACATGGTAGACAAGTCTTGAGGGTGAATTTCTCCCGCAGTAAATGCCGCCAAAGCTGCCCTACCTTCGCCGTTGCTGTCTGGTTGTGGCCCGTAAATTTTGATTTCGGGAATTTGCCGCAATTGTTGGAACATATAAGCATTCAATTCAGCTTCGCAAGCGTGAATCTTATCCATGCCAATGTTACTAAGATAATCGATTGCTGCACCAAGGGCGATCGCCTCGCCGATTGCAGGGGTGCCGGCCTCAAATTTGTGCGGCAAATCGGCATAGGTGGAATAATCGAGAAACACGTCAGCAATCATCTCGCCGCCGCCGAAAAACGGAGGCATTTCTCTCAGCAAGTCCAGTTTACCGTACAGAAAACCGATGCCAGTCGGAGCGCACATTTTGTGACCGGAAGCAACCAGCCAGTCGCAATCAATTGCTTGCACGTCTACTATCATGTGCGGCACGCTTTGGCAAGCATCAATTAAAACTCTTGCGCCGAAACTGTGGGCAATTTTGCAGATTTCTTTGACTGGACTGATGCAGCCTAAAGTATTAGAAACGTGAACGGTTGACACCAACTTAGTTTTATGGGAAATCAGGGTTTTAAACTGTTCCAAATCAAACTCGTTAGTTTCGGTTAACTCCACAAACTTCAGCACTGCACCGGTTCTTTGAGCAATCATTTGCCAGGGAACGAGATTGCTGTGATGTTCCATTACCGACAGGATAATTTCATCTCCGGCTTGCAGATTGCTCAAACCCCAAGAATAAGCAACCAAATTAATCGCTTCGGTGGCGTTGCGAGTGTAAACAATTTCTTGCCGCGACGCGGCATTTACAAACGCCGCAACTTTGTCTCTGGCACCTTCGTAAGCATCAGTCGCTTTGGCGCTGAGAGTGTGAGCGCCGCGGTGGACGTTTGCATTGTATTTCTCGTAGTAGTCGCGCCAAGCATTGATGACAGCTAGGGGTTTTTGAGAAGTAGCTGCATTGTCTAAATAAACTAGCGGTTTGCCATTTACTTTTTCATTCAAAATAGGGAAGTCGCCGCGAACTTTTGATGCGAGGGTTTTTTCTTGAATAAGTGTCATAAATTTCAGGAGTTAGTATTGTTGTGGAACTCGCTTATAAGGCGTATTCTGAAACCCGGAGATCCCCCCTAACCCCCCTTATTAAGGGGGGGACAAGAGTATTCTCAAAGTCCCTCTTATCCAGGGAGGGACAACAGTATTCTCAAAGTCAACCCCTACTCCCCTTCTTAAGGGGGATTTAGGGGGATCTCCGGCTTTGATTGCAAAGGTAATAAAACACCCCCCAGTCTGTTGCTAATTCCTTTATCCTTGGATAGCCATGCAGGTAGAAAGCATTTTCGCCACCCCAAGAATCGGTAATTGATTGAGCATTTCCGCCGCAAAAGCATCGATTAGCAAATAGCGGCTTCTTTCTAAATCCAAACCGCGACTTTGCAAGTAGAAAAGTTCATCATCTTCTAACTGGCTGACAGTTGCACCGTGGGAACATTTAACGTTGTCGGCGACAATTTCCAACTGCGGTTTGGTGTCTACGCGGGCTCTCGGCGACAGCAACAAGTTTCGGCTCAATTGTCCGGCATCTGTCAATTGTGCGGCTTTGCGAACGAAAACTTTGCCGTTAAATACAGCGCGAGCTTTGTTGCCGACAATGCACTTGTGAAGTTGGCGGCTTGTACCGTGAGGGTGATTGAAATCGATTACACTGTGAGTGTCTGATAACTGTTCGCCAAAGGCTACGGTTAAGCCGTTTAAAGTTGTTTCGGTGGCTTCGCCGCGCTGAAATACTTCTAAATTGTGACGCGATATTTTGCCTCCCAAGCTGATAGCATGGCAAGTGTAACGGCTATTGCGAGATTGCTCGATCGCACTTTTGCCGATATGAACAACTTCCCCACCTTCCCGCTGCAGCCGAACGTGATTCACAGTGGCGTTTTCGCCGACAACAACATCCGTCACAGCATTAGTAAAGGCTGGTACATTACCGATAGTTGCGTAATCCTCAACCAGCGTGACATTGCTTCCAGGCTCAGCTATGACCAAGCAGTGCGGCTGAGACATCGTGGGAGATGCACCAGGCGCTGTCAGGAACAGCAAGTGAATCGGAAGTTCGATCGACATATTGGCCGGCACGAACACCACCGCAGAATCCGCCAAACCCGCAGTATTCAGCGCCGTAAATACCTCGGTTTGCTGTCTGTGCTTGCTCAAAACATCGCTGATGCGCCCTTGATATTTTTCGGGTACATTGGATAGATTACCTGCGTAAAAGTCGAGCGGCAAATTCGGCAAAACCAACGACTCCACCGTTGACAAATCCGGCGCATAAAAACCGTTGACAAATACCAATCTTAATGGTAAATCATCCCTATTTTTCACTGGCATAATGATATCAGCCAGCTTAACTTTTGACTGATTGCTCTGCGGTATATGAAAAGGAATTTGCAACACCGACGACAAATCAGTAAAGCGCCATTCTTCATCCCTCACCGTCGGAAAACTCGAAGCAAGCACGTATTCCCTCGCCGCCTCCCGCAAATCCTGCAACCCGTAAGCCGCACTTTTGCTATTAGCAACCTCCAAATTGCCGCACTGATTAACCAAATCAGTCAAAAACATTTCCCTACTAGCAACTTGCGTATTCATCATCGCGCGCCTACTCCTGCTGCTTCCTCTTCCACAACCCAGTCATAACCGCGCTCTTCCAATTCCAGCGCCAACTCTTTCGGGCCAGTCAAGATAATTCTGCCGGCTTCCATGACGTGAATAAAATCAGGAATAATGTAATTCAGCAACCGCTGATAGTGAGTAATCACCAACATCGAATTCTCAGCAGTTGACAACTGATTCACACCGCCGGCGACAATCTTGAGAGCATCGATATCCAAACCAGAATCAGTTTCGTCTAAAATAGCTAATTTCGGTTCCAACAGCGCCATTTGCAAAATTTCATTCCGCTTTTTCTCACCGCCGGAAAAACCCTCATTAACGCTGCGGCCTAAAAAAGAATCATTCATCTTGACAATATCCAGCTTTTCCTCGATTAAATCTTGGAAGTCAAAAGCATCCAATTCTTCCAACCCGCGATGTTTGCGGTGAGCATTGTAAGCCACGCGCAAGAAATCCAGATTGCTAACGCCAGGAATTTCTAAAGGATATTGGAAAGCTAGGAACACCCCAGCTAAAGAGCGTTCTTCCGGCGCTAATTCCAGCAAATTTTGACCCAAAAATGTCACTTCTCCGCCCGTTACCGTATAAGCAGGATGACCCGCTAATATCTTGGATAAAGTGCTTTTTCCCGAACCGTTCGGGCCCATAATCGCGTGAATTTCACCCGATTTAATTTCCAGATTCAAACCCTTAAGGATTTGGGTATCTTCCACATTCGCAGTTAAATCGCGGACGGATAGCACCACTTGACTATTTTCAACAATCATCTATTTTTGTCCTTTTCCTCTGCAACGAGAGCGGTTTATTTGGTTCGTAGTGAGGACTTTAGTCCTTATTTAAGAAAAACTAAAATCCTTACTACTTATCTAATCGTTCGTAGGTTGGGTTGAGCGATAGCGAAACCCAACTTTTTGGGGCCTCTTTGGGGCCCCTTTCGTTGGGTTTCGTTCCTCAACCCAACCTACAACTACAACTAAAATCCTCCTAGGGGCTTTTTAGTTGGTGGGGGCGGGTTTATTTAACCTGTTTGCACCGTTTAAGGCTATTGGTGAACCCGCCCCTACAAGTTTTTGACAATGGCGCAAGATGTGAGTTCTATCCGACACTTCCTTCCAGCTTCAGACTCAACAGCTTATCAGCTTCCGCCGCAAATTCCATCGGTAACTGATTGAAAACATCTTTACAGAAACCGCTAATCATCATCGAAATAGCATTTTCTGCGGAAATTCCCCGCTGTGCGAAGAAGAACAATTGCTCTTCCCCAATCTTAGAAGTAGAAGCTTCGTGTTCCACTTTAGCAGTGTGGTTCTGCACTTGAATATAAGGGAAAGTATTCGCTTGAGCGTTATCCCCAATCAGCATCGAATCGCACTGAGAGTAATTGCGAGAGCCTTTAGAGTTAGGCCCCATTTTCACTAAGCCGCGATAGCTGTTGGATGAATTACCCGCCGAAATTCCCTTAGAGATAATCGTGCTGCGAGTATTTTTACCAATGTGGATCATTTTTGTGCCGGTGTCAGCTTGCTGCTTGTTGTTTGTCAGCGCTACTGAGTAGAATTCGCCTACTGAGTTGTCGCCGACTAACACGCAACTGGGATATTTCCAAGTAATCGCGGAACCGGTTTCTACCTGCGTCCAAGAAATCTTAGAATTGACTCCTTGACACAAACCCCGTTTCGTCACAAAGTTGTAAATGCCGCCTTTGCCGTTGGCGTCGCCGGCGTACCAGTTTTGCACTGTGGAGTATTTGATATCGGCATTGTCCATTGTTACCAATTCCACGACGGCGGCGTGCAGTTGATTGGTGTCAAACATCGGCGCGGTGCAGCCTTCTAGGTAAGACACAGAACTGTTTTCTTCTGCAACAATTAGGGTGCGCTCGAACTGGCCGGAATCTCCGTTGTTGATGCGGAAATAGGTTGACAATTCCATTGGGCATTTTACGCCTTTGGGAATGTAAACAAAGGAACCGTCGCTGAATACGGCGGAGTTGAGGGCTGCGAAAAAGTTGTCGCCGACTGGTACGACGCTGCCAAGATATTTTTCTATTAGTTCGGGATAATCTTTGACGGCTTCTGAAATGGAACAGAAAATAACACCATCTTTGGCTAACTTTTCTCTAAATGTTGTGGCAATTGAAACGCTGTCGAAAACGGCATCGACGGCGACATTTCCCAGTCGCTTTTGTTCGGATAGGGGAATGCCGAGTTTCTCGAAGGTTTCTAGGAGTGTTGGGTCTACTTCGTCCAAACTGTTGAGCTTTTTGGGCTTTTGTTTGGGCGCGGAATAGTAGATAATTTGTTGGTAGTCGATCGCGGGATAGTTGACGTGAGGCCAGGTGGGCTCGGTCATTGTCAGCCACTTGCGGTATGCTTTGAGGCGGAATTCCAGCATGAATTCCGGTTCGTTTTTCTTGGCGGAAATCAGGCGGACTACATCTTCGCTTAAGCCGCGGGGGATGGTGTCTGACTCGATGTCGGTGACGAAGCCGTATTTGTAGGGCTGGTTGACTAGGGTTGTGACTGTAGAGCTCATTAATTTTGCGCTTTCGAGTGTTCTGGATATGTCTCTCAAAGATGGCAGACGCGGAACTGTCGGGGGCCCGGCGAGTTCTGGGGGCTGCAAGGGGAAGTTAAACAACGGGTTTGTTGCTTTAGTATATTTTAAGCTACATTAACAACAGTGATATTGTCAAAGTCAAATTAATAATTTTTTGTGAAGATGATGGAGACTACTCAGCAGACTTCCACGAAACAAGACATCCTGCAATATTTGCTCAAGGGGGGGCAGGGGACGGCTCTTGAGTTGGCGGAGTCTTTGGATATCAGCCCGCAGGCGATTCGCCGTCACTTGAAGGATTTGGAAGCGGAGGGGCTGATTCAGTATCAGTCGGTTCAGGCTGGTATGGGGCGTCCTCAGCACATTTATGAGCTTACCAGTCAGGGGCGCGATCGATTCCCGAATCGTTACGGTGATTTTGCAGTCTCTTTTCTGGATACGTTGGCGGAAACCGTCGGCCGCGAGCAAGTGATTACTATCTTGCAAAAACAGTGGCAGCGCAAGGCTACGGAGTATCGGCGGCTGGTGGGTGCGGGTTCGCTGGAAGAGCGGGTGACTAAGTTAATGGAACTCCGCAGGGCTGAAGGCTATATGGCTGAGTGTTATCCTGTAGAATCGGTAGAGGTTGGGATCTGCGATCGCGCTGGTTTGGGCGATCGATTTGTGTTGATGGAACACAATTGCGCGATTTCTAATGTTGCTGAAACTTTTCCGAGTGTCTGCGGTAATGAGTTGGAAATGTTTGCAGCGGTTTTGCCGGATTGTATTGTGGAGCGAACTCACTGGATTATTGATGGGGAACACCGCTGCGGTTATTTGATTGCCAGAAGGAAGGAAGAAGTTCGGCAACAGGCAATGTACGGGATTTAAGGGATGTCACGCATGGAAGTTCGACAACGGATGAGTGTAAGGGATGTCACGGATGTCAGGGATTACCAATTACCGATTACCTATTAGCAATTACCAATTTTTAATATATGGAACCGCTAGCAGATTTTTTAAAGCCGGAAGAGTGTGCCGAAGTTGATATGGCGCTGCTGTCGTCGAAGGAAAAGTTTTCGGCGCGGCTGGCAATTTATGCTTTGAGGGTGCTCAAGCAAATTGCTGGGGAGACTGGGAAGCCGGTGGCTGAGGTGACTAATGGGCAGGTGATGGATTGGATTAAGAATGATGAGAGTATTAAAGGGTCGATCGAACTTGATGCGAGTTTTGAAAACTTTTTTACGAATTTGGTAATTGCGTCTTTGCGGCCTTTGAGGCAAATTGCCACAGAATCTGAAAGCGCGATCGAACAATTAACAGTTAAGCAGGTCGTGGCGTGGTTTGTGAAGGACGGGAAGATTCGCAGAGAGCAGGGAACCGAGGCGGCTTTTTTGGATTTGTGAGTTAAAGGTCGATCGGTCGCACCCCCAAACTCTGCCTCAAACCCCGATAATTCCAGCGGTTTCGGGCGATCTAAAAAAAGTTTTGACAAAGGGGTTGACAGCCTGGGGAAAACTTGATAAGGTAATTAAGTCGAGCGAAAGAGATGCAGCGCATCAAACTTAGCTCAAGCTTAATGCAGACACAGGATTAAAAGTTTTCAAAGCTTTCCTGGTGCTTATGATGTAATGGAACCACTCCGATCCATCCCGAACTCGGTTGTTAAACGTTGCTATGGCGAAGATACTCGGCGGGTCACTGCCCGGTAAAATAGCTCAGTGCCAGGTTAATAATAAATTAAAGCTCTTTTCCCGCAACAACGGAAAAGGGCTTTAGTTTTTTGGGGAGTTATTAGGCATCTACACAACAGCAAGTCTTGGGCCATTTGTAGAAATCTCAATATTCTCGGCTAGGAACAGATGTTGGGTCGATCGAACTTGATGCGAGTTTTGAAAACTTTTTTACGAATTTGGTGGTGGCGTCTTTGCGGCATGAGAGGCAAATTGCCACAGAATCTGAAAGCGCGATCGAACAATTAACAGTTAAGCAGGTCGTGGCGTGGTTTGTGAAGGACGGGAAGATTCCCACAGAACAGGGAACCGAGGCGGCGTTTTTGGATTTGTGAGTTAAAGGTCGATCGGTCGCACGCCCAAACCCGGCCTCAAACCCCGATAATTCCAGCGGTTTCGGGCGCTCGAAAAAAACTTTTGACAAAGGGGTTGACAGAGAGGGGGAAACTTGATAAGGTAATTAAGTCGAGCGAAAGAGATGCAGCGCATCAAGCTTAGAATTAAGCTAAACGCAGACACAGGATTAAAAGTTTTCAAAGCTTTCCTGGTGCTTATGATGTAATGGAACCACTCCGATCCATCCCGAACTCGGTTGTTAAACGTTGCTATGGCGAAGATACTCGGCGGGTCACTGCCCGGTAAAATAGCTCAGTGCCAGGTTAATAATAAATTAAAGCTCTTTTCCCGCAACAACGGAAAAGGGCTTTAGTTTTTTGGGGAGTTATTAATCATTCTCTTTATGGCTTGGCGGTTGAAACCGCTACTAAACAAACGAAGTCCGCCTCCGGGGACTAAAGAATAAAGAGGTTATTAAATCAGGATTTGGTATCATCTCCTGCAAGCATCGCTCATGAACTAGCTCTTGCACAACCATCCGCCTTGGACTAAAGTTAGTTTATGGACTTAGTTTTTTAAGAGCATGGAAACTGTAAATATCCATGTGAATTAGGAATTTAAAATTTTAATTTATTGGACAAGAAAGAGTGAAACCTATTAGACTAACTAATCATGCCCAGGAACAAGCGATTGAAAGAGGTACCAATGAAGCCGAAATTATTGATACCATTATGACAGGTAATCGACAACTTGCTAAAAATGGTAGGTACAAATATCAAGCTACTTTTCAGTATAATAATGATTGGCAGGAGAAGTTCTATTCTCTCAAGAAAGTAGTACCGATTGTTGCCGAGACTGATACTGAGTTAGTTGTTATCACAGTGTATACATTTTATTTTTGAGGTAAAAGTTTATGAAGATTAGTTATGATTCCGAAATTGATGCTCTCTACATTAGGCTTGTAGAAGGTAAGCATCAGTGTCGCACTTTACAGTTAACTGACGAAATTGCTTTAAATATTGGCGAAAATGAGTTATTGGTAGGGATAGAAGTTTTAGATGCTACACAGGTTTTAGGTAGTGGAAATGTACCTAATGTAGTGCTAGAAAATATAGCTTTTACTGTAGCTTAAATAGGGAAAGCAATCGCTACCTGTGTAAATATAAGTAAGGAATGAGAATTAAATAACTTCCACAAGTTTGTGGGATGGGCGTCCCGCCCGTCCTTTTTGGACGGGCGGGACG
>NZ_JAUBTI010000168.1:0-8915 GCF_036702415.1 Microcoleus sp. D3_18a_C4
GTCCCCGCTCGCGTATTGTACAATACGCGAGCGGGGACGCTCGCACTGTAAATGCAAAACTGAGATGCTCCCGTGAGGTTTCTTGTAAAATACCAATAAAAAAAGTTATGAGCCTTGAATGTTGAGTTGGATTAATTTCTTAATTCAAAACTCAAAACTCAAAATTCATAACTTTTAGTAGTGGGCTTGGAGGGATTCGAACCCCCGACCTCATGGTTCGTAGCCATGCACTCTATCCAACTAAGCTACAAGCCCCTGTTGAGTTCAGATTTAATCTAAAATTGATTAAGTTCTTTTCTCACAGAATCTAACAGTAACACCATTACCAAAATAATGCAAGACCTTTCGCAAACTTTTTCTAAATTGCCCGATCGCACACAGCTAACTCACCTCGACAACAGCGGGGAAGCCCAAATGGTGGACGTTTCGGCGAAAATGCCCACTGTGCGGCAAGCTGTGGCTGCTGGCCGGGTGCGGATGCTGCCGGAGACGTTTGCGGCGATTGAAGCGGGGAATGCGCCGAAAGGTGATGTGTTGGGTACTGCAAGGCTGGCTGGAATTATGGCGGCGAAACAGACTGCACATTTGATTCCTCTGTGTCACCCTCTGCCGCTGAGTAGCGTGGAGGTGCAGGTGATGCCGGATGCTGGGTTGCCGGGGTATCAAATTCGGGCGACGGTGAAAATTAAGGCGGAAACAGGGGTGGAAATGGAGGCGCTGACGGCGGTTTCGGTGGCGGCGCTGACTTTGTATGATATGGCGAAAGGATTGGAAAAGTCGATCGCCATTGAGTCAATTCGCCTGGTGAGTAAAAGTGGCGGCAAGTCTGGAGACTATGAAAATGTAGAGGCATAAGTTTCCTGCCGAAAGAGGGATGCAGCATTCAAAAAGCTGCACTTATGATTAAAATAGGCACTGAACTACTAATATCAAGTGAAAAACTATGCCTCCTCGTTGGCCCCGCAAACCCGATCGCAACGATCCAGAGTACCGCCGTTTAGATGACCGGATGAATTTTGCTATCCACGTCGGTCTTTTTTCTGCTACCAATTCTGGTTTGTGGTTTGTTCACAATTTGCAAAAGGCTGATTGGCCTTGGGCAATTTCGGTAACGGGTGGATGGGCTCTAGTAGTTTTGTCCCACGCGATTTACCATTTTGCGATCGCCGATTATTCGCCCCTCACCAAAGATTCTGGCTGAAGGCAGTTGTCGGCGATTTGTTAAGTCTTTTGATTGATAACAAATAACTTTGTGCTTTTTTGATATGGCTAATACTACACAGGCGATCGAATCCTTAGCAGCCGAAATTGGCGAAAATGTCTACATTGACATTGCCAAATGGCATTTGTATCTCAATGATGCCCACCTGCATACAGTTGTTGCTGAACAACTTTACCGGATGCTGGAAGATGGCGATTTAGATGCTGACAAAGTTGCACAAGTTTTGCAAGGAATTCCAGTCAAGTTGGGGGGCGGCAAGCGGGAAGTGCCGCTGGCAGATTTGATTCCGATGCAGTGTCAAGTTCAGTTGATGGATGTGCTTGAGGAATTTCAGCGGAAGATGTAATACAGCAGATTTCACGTTTATAAAGTACACCCCAGATAAATCCCCGTAGGGACACTCCAAGAGCCCAAGGAGTGTCAACTTAAGCTGTGAGTCCGCCAGTCCTCTCGCCAGTCAGCCAGTCCGCCAGGGAATGAATTCCCTGTCTAATAGCTAAAGTCCTCTGAAAGAGGACTGATGAGTTTAAAAATTCTTCTTCTGAGTCCTCTTGAGAGGACTTTCGCTTTGAGGCAGGGGTTTCAACCCTTGCCGGACTATGGGTTGTACTTAAGTTGACACCTATGGGCATTGCTGTGTCCTACACTTCCTAAACCTGGAATACGCTGTATCAATTGTTGATTTGGATTTAAGTGCGATCGCCTTTTTTGGTCTTTTTGTACCGAAGGGCGATCGCACTTTTCCTTCCTTTCCTTAAACCAGCATGAAATTAGCCGATGTTATCGCATCTGCACTCACTCCAACCATCACACCTAACTGCTCCCCTGTCAAGAGATTCTTAATAAGAGTTCCCTGAGTATTTTGAGTTATTTCTAACTGACCAAAACTCAAGCCACCGCTTAATCCAATCAAATCTTGACCCAGAGTAAAATCAGCGATAATATCAAATCCTTGACCTGCTTTTAAGGCAAAGATATCGTTGCCGCTACCGCCAATCAAACTATCATTGCCCATGCCTCCGTCAAGGAGATCGTTGCCTTTGCCACCAGTGAGAGTATCGTTATCGGCGCCTCCGAACAGAGTATCATTTCCGGCACACCCTCCCAGGATATCTGCTCCTTCGTCACCGTTGATTAAGTCATTGCCTTCACCGCCGCAGATGGTATCCGAACCCTGTTGTCCAAACAGATTGTCATCACCTTGACTGCCCAGCAGGATGTCGTTACCTTTGCCTCCATATAAGGTGTCATTATCCTTACCACCATCGATGAAGTCGTCATCTTTGTTGCCATAAATGATGTCAATACCTTCGCGGCCATGTAAGAAGTCATTGCCTTTGCCTCCGAAGATTAAATCGTTACCCGACTCGCCAAGGATGATGTCGCTTCCTTCATCTCCGTAGAGAGTATCTTCATCTTTGCCTCCGGCGATGAAGTCATTGCCTTGGTTGCCATTAATAATGTCATTATCGGCACCACCGTATAGGTTGTCATCCCCAGATTTGCCCTCGAATATATTGGCAGCATTGCTACCTAGTAATTCATCGTTTTGGGCAGTGCCTATTTGAATGTCGGATGCGTCGAGTATGGTGTTTTCAACTGAGTTGGGTCGGTTTAAGTTGGGATAGGTAATTTGGTCGCAGATGCACTCATCGTCTGAGAGGTTATTAGTTGTTGGCGTGGGAGTTGCTGTTTCCGATGGTGTTGGTGTTTCGGAGGCTGTTTCCGATGGTGTCGGTGTGTCGGAGGCTGTTACTGATGGGGTCGGAGCGATCGGTGGGGTCGGAGCGATCGGTGTTGGTGTGTCGGTGCCGGTTTCGGTGTCGGGGGCGCTGCCGGTGTCCTCAGATGTAGGTTCCTCTGGATCGATCGGGTCTTTGAGGGCGCTCGTCTCGACAACGGGGCGAACAGTGGGGTCATTTACCTTCACCTTCTCCATCCGACCCAGAATTGCCTCTTTGGTGTTTTGAGCGAGGAACTGTTCAACTGTCACAGTTCCCGCAGCCAAATCCGGCAGTCCCACCGCAATTTGACCTACTGACACCGCCTGCAATTTGGTAATTTCAAGAGCAATATCTTTGAGGGGGCGACCGCTAGCGACGAGATCCTTGATGATTTGATTCCCCAAAGCCATGATTTGAGCGGCGGCTGATGCCACACTTTTAAGCTGGGATATGTTTATTGTGGAATCAGATGCGGCAGCTTTCGTAATTGAGCTTTCAACGATCGCCTGTATAGTTTCTATTTTGGCTAAATCGACAGATGCCCCACCCTTTAAGGAAAGAGCGATCGCTGCAATGGGCGCATCAGCCAACTGAGCCAGCGACACCTTACTTACCCCATCAATAAACTTAGCAGTTTGGACGATCGTATTTTGTACCTGAATTGCCGCAGCATACAACGCTAAACCCTTCGGATCGTTATTCGCCACCGCTTCTAAGGGGTTAAACGTTGCCAAATCAATATCCGCCGGCAGTCCTAACGCAGCTTTTACCTTGGTTTGAGCTTCGGTGACATCCATTCCTTCCTGTGCCAGTTGCGCCACTATCGTTGTTAGCGGTGTCACCATTTTGGAACCATGCACAGAACTCAATGGGGTATCCAAAGTCAAGCCGGTGGAAATATCTTGACCGCTGATTAAAACAACTTTGCCTTCGGTGGGGTCAAGTTTGCCATTTTTGTTGATATCGAATTTATCCATATCAACTTGTAGCTCGAAACTGCCATCAGGGAAGGTCATCGAGTTAGACTCACCCTCATCTTGGATATTGTTGAAATTCGCATCAAAGAACACCCATGCGCCGGTGATATAACCATCTTGAGCAGTACCAGACTCGGCACCTACCCGGAAGTTGTATATAGGAAAAGAACCCAAACGAATCCTTTCTTCGGATGTCACAGCAGTGTCATAATAAGCATCAAAATAAGCGCGGATTCCGCCTTGTAAGTTGATGATATCTTGAGGAGCGGTAAAGATATTCGCGAGATCTCCAGCCCGCAGCTTTCCATCTTTGGGACTGCCTTCAGGTTCGATCAAATTCAGTTCAGCAGTGCCTTCAATTCCCCCCTCAACGCCTGCTGATGCGACCAAAGCATCAAGTTCAGCAAAAGCACCAATGGTTGCTTTAAGGATCAGTTCGGGAACATTTTCCCCCGTCCCATCAGCATTTTTATTCGTACTCATGTAGAAGCCATTGAGTAAGTCTAAATCCTTACCCGTTTTCACCCATTCTTTCATTCCATAGGTGTCGTATCCAATGGGAATGCTCCGAAGATTCGCTTTCAAACTACCTCGAAGACCTCCTTCAAGCACTCCAAACACTCGAAAACCGGCTTCAATCTCCGGCCCAAATTCCAGGGCTGGCAATTGGTAGGTCATCAGGGGGACATCTTCCCCCGCCAATAACTTGCCGGCGCTTTGACTATTGGTCAAAATTGGTAAGTCAAAACTCTCGAAAGCTCCTGCTAATTTGCTAGCCAATTCTTCTTTTTTAGTAGTACGGGAATCTCCCTTTTTCTTGACCTGACTATTAACCCCCTCACCAGCCACCTGAGTTTGCTTGGTCATTTCATCTTTGGTGGCTGTTTTTTGTATTTGCTTGCGTTGTTCTTCCGCTTTTTTATATTCTTCGTACCGTTTTTTCAGGTCATCAGATTCCGGAGAAAATTTTAAAACCCCTGTGTCCTCTTTCTCTTCATCTTTATAAAGTTGGTAGGGAGCAAGATCGAGCTCCAGATTACCAGATTCTTTCAAGGATTCTTCCATCAGCCTTGTAATCTTGTCTATTTCGTTGACAGTATCAACAAATTTGACATACTGATAAACACGATCCCCTGCAAATTTTTTTAGCAGATCCAGCGGAGTTACTTTTCCATCTTTATCAGCATCGAACGCCCCTATTAAACCAACTTCCCCGAAAATTTTAGTATCGGTATTTAAAAAGTCGAGAATGGGTCGGATTGGAGAGATAACCCGCGAAATGTTGCCAAATACTGGTTTAGCAAAGCGAGAAATAAAGTTCCCTAAATCCAGCTTGACATTATTGATAGCTAAGAAACTAGGGTTCTTTTCTGTGGTTAATTTGCCGTTGACGTAATTAATTGTCGGCAAATCGCTGTAAAGGTTGAATTTGAGAGATGGCAGTCCAGATTTCAGCAAAACTTCACCATCTAAATTCAGGGTTCCATCTGCCGTGAGAGCTGAGTTATACAGCGGTTGAGACGTACCTATTTTCCCAAATGAGTTATATAAGTTGTTGACAATTTCAGAGGCGGTTAGCCCAAAGCCATCTGCGTCGGTTTCTGACCCATCAAAATCGCGTAAGGAAAGTTGAAAATTTGCCTGAGATTGGCTTGTTTTATTGTCTTTCGTTTTGGCAGTAAAGTTAACAGGTAAAAATCCACTGATGGCATTGTTAATTAGAGAACCATCCTTGACTTTTTCGTTAATAACAGTGCTAAACCCAGTTTTCTGTGTATTGATATACCATCCCAAATCGGACTTATAAGCAACAGCGACAGAGATATCATAATCAACACTGGTTTGACCCGCTGAAGCAGAAGGCTCACCTAATTTGTAGGTGTCTTGATTGAATTGAATTCGGTCAAAGAGGTTAAATCCTTTGCTGCCAATCTGACTGTTAAAACTTTCTTGACCCCGAATCTTGAATTCTAAGCTATTAGGGTTTACTATCAAGCTCTCGTCATCAACAAGAGAAAATCCAGTTGGTAACGCTGTGGAAAGTACCTGTTTTAGACTATCGCGTGCGATGTTAGGATTTTGATTCAAAACTCCCGTCAAACTTTTACCGACTGTAGAAAGTTTACTTTCGAGTGTTGCGGTGGGAAATTGGCCAAAAAATGGTACTTGCACCTTATTACCGGTATCAACCGCACAAGCAGCCAACATATCAAAAGCAAGCTGCGTTATCCCTGCTTTTGTCAATTTATTATCAATAATGATTCCTTCAGCAAAGATATTTTCAACGGTGGCATTGGTTGCGCCACGAAACAAAACTTTAAAGCGTTCGTCAGTTTCAGCTTTTTCGTCAGGATTAACTTTAACTCGAATCGTTTTTTGAGTTTCGCCGGGATTAAATGTTAAAGTTTGGGGAGTAGTTATGGGTTCGTAATCTTTATCCGCAACTGTTGCTGTATCATCTTCGGTACGATAGCGAACGGTAATCGGAAGTGTGCTAGCACTATCTAGTTTAACGTTAAAAACTGCTTCATTAGTTGCACTCTTCTCTCCCTCTAGAACGACAGCGCGATCGATGAAAATTTTTTGTTTGGCTCCATTAGGATAGCTTTTTGTTGAATCATTAAAATCATCAATGATGGCTGCTGCCTCCCCGACACTAATCTTGCTATTGTTTGAACTATTGACACTATTGAGAACAACGCTAAAGGTTTCGTCTCCTTCTACTTTGCTATCCCCCACAACCTCAACATCAATTGTTTTTTTTGTCTCATTTGGGTTGAAGATAACGGTTTTATTAATGACGGCTGAGTAGTCTTTGTCACCACTCTTGGCAGTGCCATCCTTAGTGCTATAAGTAACCGTTACTTTTTCATCAACAGGTTTAGAGAGAGTAATGTCAAATTTAGCAGGGTTCAATTTACCCCCATCTTCGTCAACAATAGTATCGCTAATAGATACTAAAGGTCGGTCATCGTCAATAATTGTGGCAATCCCAGTCGATTTGCTGCTGAGAACAGCATTTGTAGGATTGCTGAGAATGACGCTAAAAGTTTCATCTTCTTCACGCTTCGTATCCCCAATTATTGGCAGAGTAATGGTTTTCTTAGTTTCTCCCGATGCAAAGGTAATTTTATTGTCTCTCCCCGAACCATAATAATCATTGGAATAGATATCTCTTTTTGCCGTACCATCTTGAGTGTTGTACTCCACTGTAACGGGAACATTGACAGGCGCTGTTAAGGTTACTGTAAAAGTAGCATTGGTTTGGCCACTGTTACCCTCTATTACCTGGATGTCATCAATTGAAATACCTATTTGATCGAGAATAGTAATGGTTCCAGTACCTTTGGCAATTGTGCTATTCAGCGAACCTACGGAAGGTTCGCTGAGAATCACAGAGAAAAATTCACCAGATTCGGTTTTGTTATCCTTGACAATGGGAACTGGAATCGTTTTAACAGTTTCCCCAGGCTTGAATAAGACGTTAGTGAGGTCTTGTTTGGTGTAGTCTTCATTTGCTTTTGCTGTGTTATCTTGGGTTCTGTAGCCAACTCTAACTGCTTGACTACTGGGACTAGAAAGTTTTACTTCAACCTCTGCACGGCCTGCTATTTCTGAGGTAGTAGCATCGATAATAGAAATGGTAGGTTTGGCATCATCATTAATCACAGTAGCTATGCCGGTGCCTTTAACAATTTTGCCCCCAACGGCATCGCTGAGAGTGACTATAAACTGCTCATCCTTTTCAAAGTAAGAGTCCCCATTAATTGGGACTGTAATTGTTTTGCTAGTCTCTCCAGGCTGAAATGTTAAAGCTGTCTGCTGAATGTTTTGATAATCTACAACCTCCAAACGAAATCCGTTTGGGTCATAAGGATCTATCCCATCATTCGTTTGATACTGGACAGTTACCGGGATACCTGCTGCTTCAGAAAGGGTGACTGTAAAAGTGGCTTGGCTGGAAAAAGTGTTATTATTTCCATCGCCATTTCCTTCTTTTAACGTAATATCATTGATAGAAATATTAGGCTCTATGTCATCATCTTCAATTCTGAACGATTGACTATTGCTATAAGAGGGAACGAAAACGTTATTATCTACCGCACTAATAACAACGTTTACCCACTCATTTTTTTCTTTATTGCGATCCCCCACAACAGATACAGTGATATCTTTTTTTATTTCTCCGCGATTAAACGTTACTACTGTTGGAGAAATTTGAACGTAGTCATTATCTGCCACTGTTGCTGTGTCATCAACAGTTTTATAACTAACTTTTACGGGTACGTTACTGGGACGATCTAGGGAGATAGGAATAGTGACGGTAGACGTGCCACTATTTCCTTCTTGAATGTTCACAATCTGATTGTAGACAACGATACTCGCCCAAGGCGCTCCGTCATCACTGTTGATTGTTGCGATGCCCCTGCTTTTCCCAATTACCGCATTTTTAGGATCGCTTAGGTTGACTGTAAATATCTCTGTATTTGGCTCATAAACACTGTCATTTACAATTGGGACTGAAATAGTCTTTACTTGTTCTCCTGGTGCAAATGTAAGGGTGCTTTTTGTAAGCGCTGTGTAATCTCCATCTGCAACTCTTGCGCTGACATCAACAGTTTGGTATGAAACAGTGATAGGTTCGCTATTTGCTGATGACAGGGAAACTGTAAATGTTGCATTGGTGGCGGATTCGTCTACCTCAATATCCGTAATAGAAATAGCTGAAACGGTTTTGAAGTTCCAAGTGGTTGCCCCAGTAATTCCAGCGTAGTTATTACCAGCTAAGTCTTTAATTGCACCGTTGGCAATTTCTACATAGTATTGAGTGCCATCAACTAAGTCATTGACCGGATTAATCGTGACGCTAGAACCGCTGACGGTGACATTAGCCGCCGTCACATTAATAGTTTCAACAATTGAGTTATCCGAGACTTTCTTGATAACCAAATTGCCAGTGCCTTTTTGTACAGCTTCGCTCAAGGTGACAAC
>NZ_JAUBTI010000169.1:0-3847 GCF_036702415.1 Microcoleus sp. D3_18a_C4
GTCCCGCCCGTCCTTTTTGGACGGGCGGGACGCCCATCCCACTTTCAAGAGTGGAAGTTATTTAATTCTCATTCCATCGCCCGATCGCACGGATCGGATGTAACGATCGCCGGATTTGTAGGGAAACCGCACTACCGTACCCTGCTTTCGGGTAATATGGTTTTCCCTGACCAGGAATTTCAAAGGTAGTACCGGCTACGTAATTTATCCGTGGAATCAATCCCAAATCGAAAATCGAAAATCCTCAAGAAAGAGCATTTATCCGTGGGGTCGCCTCTAAAATCTAAAATCTAAAATCTAAAATCGATTGACGCACCCTACATCAGTGACTATTTGGTTTGAGAGGCGGGCGATCGCTCCTCCTGGACTAAATACTCCTGTTCCTAACGGTAAATTGTTATTAGCAAGGAGCCGTTTTGATTGGAAGACGAGCGACAATGACTATTAGAATATCAAAAGGATACAATTGTTAGCAAAAACAGCGGTGGCGGTGCTACTTATGCTAAAATTGCTGCGGCTAGGGAACTGGGAATTCCGGTTGTGATGGTGCAGCGCCAGCAGATTCCCGCTGTGGAGCAGGTTGCTGATGTTGAAGGGGCGATTTATTGGCTAATTCACCAGTTGAATTGAATTGAACCGCGAAGACGCGTTCGGCGAAGCCGTTCCCTTTCCCCGCAGGGGTTCGGTGAAGGGTAGGGTAGGACGCGAAGGAAGAGGGAGCAGAAGCGCAATTACCAATTACTCGGATTTCTGCTGACTATTCAAAGAGTTAAGATGATTGTTCATATCCTGCAAATATTTTGATAAAACAGGATACTGTGAAGTTGCTAGCAGTGCATCTTTTTTCTGGGTGACTGTTGTTTCTAATGGCAAAACGCGATAGTTAGTTTTATTGTTCTGAGTATAGCGGTGTACCCAAGTAGGATATGTTTTTACATCTGTAATTTCTGTGGTTTTTTCGGGAAATTTTTTGCGAATATTTACTTGCAAAATCACGCCTAAGTCTGTATATTTTTTATTCTGACCGGAAATGAAGTTTCCCATTGAATAAATGGCTACAGCTTTGCGGGTTTTGCCATTTTGGCCGGGAAAATTAAAAATTTTGTAAGGTTGGACGACGTGGGGATGGCTGCCGAGAATGATGTCTGCACCAGCTTTTAATAGGTTTTCAACTAATTGTTTTTGTTGGGTGTTTGGCTGTCGCTGATATTCATCGCCAAAATGCAGGGAAATTGCGATAATATCTGCTCCTTGTTTGCGGGCTTTGGCAATGTCTTTGACTATCTTTTTTTCGTCGATTAGGGAAACTAAGTAATCTTTGCCTTTGGGTATGGGAATGCCGTTTGTGCCGTAGGTGTAGGCTAGCTTGGCTAATGAAATGTTGTTTTTGGTGCTGATAAAAGTGCGATCGGCTGCGGCGGCTGATGTGGCTGTTCCTATGGCAGCAATTTTGCGATCGCTCAGATTGGCGATCGTCCTAATTACTCCTTTTTCTCCCCGATCTAAAGCATGATTGTTCGCCGTTGTCAAGATATTAAATCCAGCTTTTTTAGTCGCATCCGCTAATTGAGCCGGTGCGTTAAATAGCGGATATCCCGTATATCCGCCCGCATCGGAGCCCGCTAAAGGTGTTTCGAGATTTCCGATCACCCAATCGCCTGTTGACAGGATACTTTTAACTGGTGCGAAGAAATTGTCAAAATTGTATGTTTTCTTTTTTGCGTCGTAGCCCGATCGCGTTTGGGTACTGTGCATCATAATGTCGCCGACAGCAATTAGTGTTGCTTCTTTGATCTCAGACTGTGGTTTGGGGGGAACAGGGGCTGCAATTGGCGATCGACTTTCTGTAGGCTGTGTGTTGGTTTGTGGCGTTTCGATATTGCAGCCTGCGATCGAAAGCATGGCTATTAGCGAGAGCAACCGACGAAAATCCATGATTTTTAAGAGTGATTTGTCGGCTTATATGGTATCATAACTAATTTAGTTACGGCTAAATAGATGAAAAAAAACTATCTAATTATTGCCTTTATTGTTTTTGTATCAATTACGGGTTTTGGCGTTTTAACTTACGCTCAAACTTCCAGCGAAAGACCTTTTGAATTTGCCTTAATTGGCGATTTGCCCTACAGTGCCGAACAGGAAGCACAATTTCCGAGTTTGATTGCAGATATCAATCGATCGCCCGCAGCGTTTGTCGTCCACGACGGCGATATTAAAAACGGTTCTAGTGTCTGCGATGATGCAACTTTTGTCAGCCGCAAGCAGTTATTTGACAATTTTGAGATACCGTTTATTCTAGCTTATGGTGACAATGAATGGACGGATTGCCACCGTTCAAAAAATGGCAGTTACGATCCAGTAGAAAGACTGGCTAAACTGCGGGAAATATTTAGCAACGGTAATCAAAGTTTGGGAAAGCGCACCTTAACTCTCACCCGTCAAAGCGAAAACCCGCAGTTTGCTAAATTCCGCGAAAATGTTCGCTGGATTTATCATGGAGTTGTGTTTTTCGCGATTAATATGCCGGGAAGCAACAACAATTTTGGTCGCACTCCCGAAGCAGATGCAGAATATGCCGATCGCAATTGGGCTAACTTAGCCTGGATCAAAGAATGTTTTGCTTTAGCCAAACGCAGCAACAGCAAAGGAATTGTGTTAGTTGCACAGGCAAATCCGGGATTTGAATTCGATCCGACGGACAAAAGAAGAAGCGGCTACAACGATTTTATTGCAACTCTGGAAACAGAAACAGGCAATTTCCCAGGGCAGGTTGTATTCGTCCACGGCGATACTCACTATTTCCGCATCGATAAACCTTTACCCTATTTTACCGATGAGACTCAACTACCGAGAATGAAAAATTTTACTAGAGTTGAAACTTTTGGTTCTCCAAACGTGCATTGGTTGCGGGCTTTTTATGACCCGAAAAATCCTAATTTGTTTGAGTTTAAGCAGCAGATTTTTCTGGAAAATTAGGCGAGGCAACACAAATTTTATGCCAAAAAAATATTTTTAGGATTAAACTGAAGATAGGTAGAATTGAGGAATTTATTTATGACGATCGCAACTGAGCGCCTCACCCTTGAAGAATTTCTGAAACTGCCAGAAACCAAACCTGCTAGCGAATATATTGAGGGGGATATTATCCAAAAACCTATGCCGAAAACAAAGCATAGCTTATTGCGATTAAAAGCCTGCAACGAAATTAATCAGGTGACGGAAACTCCCAAGATAGCTTATGCGTTTCCAGAGTTGCGGTGTACGTTTGGCGGTCGATCGATTGTTCCAGATATTGCGGTACTATTGTGGGAACAAATTGAATTTGATGAGAGCGGTGAACCGTTGGATGATGTGCTAATTGCACCGTATTGGGCGATCGAAATCCTGTCGCCACAACAAAGCTCAAATCGCGTAACTAAAAAAATTATTCACTG
Organism: Microcoleus sp. D3_18a_C4; assembly: GCF_036702415.1. Taxonomy (NCBI): domain Bacteria; kingdom Bacillati; phylum Cyanobacteriota; class Cyanophyceae; order Oscillatoriales; family Microcoleaceae; genus Microcoleus; species Microcoleus sp. D3_18a_C4. The sequence continues at coordinate 3,435 of NZ_JAUBTI010000169.1, forward strand.
TCTTCAACATAATTGTCAGTTGGGGTGGCTAATCGATCCAGACGATCGATCGATTTTAGCGTTTTTGCCCAACCAACAACCGCAATTCTGCGAAGGTAGCGATGTCGTTCCTGTACCCGAAATGATTCCCCTGAATATCACCGCCGAACAGGTGTTTAGCTGGTTGAGAATGCAAGAATGAATCAGGGCGATCGTCTTTTTTTACATCACATCCGGTTTTAAATCTCCTTTTCTTTAAAGTCTCGCGTTGCGCGGAGGCAAGGGAAGTGTAGTTGCGGTTGAAACCGCCGATCGTAGGGGCGGGTTTCACCGACAATAATTGTTAATAATCGACAATATAGTAAACCCGCCCCCACCCAACGGTCAATCCCCATATATGTTTTTCTCCGGCGAGCAAAATCAAGGTTCATGTA
>NZ_JAUBTI010000169.1:3947-8598 GCF_036702415.1 Microcoleus sp. D3_18a_C4
GGTTATTTGTGGTGTGGGGGCGGGTTTATATAGATTGTTTGTACTCGTTATATATTGTCTGTAAAACCCGCCCCTACGAAATTTCCTATTTCCGCCAGTAGGTTATTTGTGGTGTGGGGGCGGGTTTATATAGATTGTTTGTACTCGTTATATATTGTCTGTAAAACCCGCCCCTACATATATTGTCTGTAAAACCCGCCCCTAGGAAATTCCCTATTTCCGCCAGGTGTCAAATTGGTCTTCGGAACAGCCATTAATAAATTGATTGTTCACCCAACCGTCAAGGATTGTCAAAGTTTCATTAGGAGGATTACCCGAAAATCGGGCTGCAATTTTCACCCAATTACCTTGTCTGCTGACAGCCCTAACTCCGTCTCCCCTTTTCAATTTAGCTACAACCGGGTACTTATTGCCTGGGCCTTTGCGAATGTTAACAGCGCCACCTTCACCTGTAATAAACGAGCATTGAGTTTGCTTTTTTAAAGCTTCTGCTTTTGCGGGAGCAAGGCTTTGCTGCTTGCCGAAAACAGGAAAGCTGTAAAGTGAGAAGCTAAAACTTGCAACGACGGCTGCAATAAAAAAGGCTTTTGATTGAGTGAAAATTAGCATTATTTCATTTCCTGGGATGGGCTGAACTGAAGTCCTGACTATAATTTTTTTTTATAATGACTTCAGTCCTTACTACTAACTATTATTTGACCGAGGCAAACCATTCGGTAACACCTTGGGCGATCGCCTCGGCTAACTTCTTCTGTTCTGTCGGATTCACAATCCATTCAAACTCTTCGGGATTGATCATAAATCCCAATTCCATTAAAACAGATGGAGCAACGGCAGGACGAGTCATGGCTAAGTTGTTCCAGAATACACCATAACTCGGACGGTTCAACTTGGCAACTAAATAATTGTGCAAAAACATTGCCAAACTGTGCGCTTGCGGGTGAAACCAGAAAGCGCCGACGCCTTTAGTATTAATCGCGTCGCCGTTATCTGGCAAAGCATTGTAGTGAATTGAAATTGCGATCGCAGGTTCTTCTTTTTGAATCATTCCCACCCTTGGCGGCAAATCCAAATCGACATCTTCTACCCGCGTCATTACCACATTCGCACCGCGATTTACCAATTCCTCTTGCACCAATTTCGACACCGTTAAAGCTACTGTTTTTTCCCTAATTCCCACTGGACTCACAGCACCTGAATCCTGCGGCCCGCCGTGTCCCGCATCGATGAGAATCTTAATTCCCGACAGCGGCTTTGCTTGCGACACAGGCATCATGCTTGTATTCACCGGCGGGTGTTTTAAAGACAGCACTAAAGTTGTGCCCTCGTATCTCAACTTATAGCCCCACTGCTGGGCAGATTTGAGATTAAAAGTATATTGTACTTGCAGCGGCGATATTTGTTGCCATTCCAAACGCGAAATTACCGGGTCATCGTCGAGGCGAATAATGTCAGTTTGAGCGGTGGTATTGTACAGGGTTAAAGTGAAAGTGCGTTCTCCTTCCTGCACGGTGACTGGGACGGGTGTTTCTAAGGGAAATAACACCTCTGTCCAGCCGGAAACTTGACGCGATCGCGCGCTGCGAATAATCGATCGCGGAGGCACTGCATCCTTGACAATTTGCACTTCTGATGCTTTAATCCAAGCACCGTAATCGAGTCTGAGCCATTCTCCTTCCCGCCCGATAATTGTTGCTCGCGTTCCCTTCGGCAGCGGTGTCATCCGAGAAAAATCTGTACTCGCCCCGGTTCGGGCAACACCCGGATCGGCCGTTACTTCGGCTATTTCTAAGTCAGCCGGAGAGAGAATAGAAATCTTGCCCGTACCTTGTTGGCTGATAGTTCGATCGTTCATTGTTAGCTCAAACGATGGCACGCCTAAATCAACTGTTTCTCCCTTAGATGAGAGGGCGTTCTCAGGGGTTTTACCGCAGCCTTGATACTGTTGGCTGCCGCCTTTTTTGATCGGGGAGTTTTCACCTAAAAGTACAGATTTGTTGTCGGGTAGTTCGACTTGCGATCGCGCTTTTAAAGGAATAGTAATACCCGCCAATTTTACCGAAACTTGAGCATTCGCAGGTGCGATCGCCCCAAAGCAAATATATTCCCCCGGCAAACTCGCCACATCGACTTTCGGCGTCAGAGAATCTTTAGCAAAAGCCAATCCTACAGGGGCTACCGGCTGATTCGACTCGCGCGTCACCTTAATTTTGACTTCCTGATTTTCGTAACGCAAGGTAAAGACATTTTCGCCGAGTTGCAGGGGAAAAGTCGGGGCGAAATGGCCGACTGCGGTGCGCGAAATTTGGTTGCCATTTACTAAAACTTGTCCCGGTGCGGGCGCTGTACCGATTAAAAAGATGCGATCGGCTGTAGTTTTGTGGTTGGCGGGAGGATAAGCGACGAACAAAGGTTGAGCGGCGACAGCTACAGAGGCGATCGCCACGATCATCCCAAACACAACTAATCCTAAAAATTTTCTCATTCTAAATCGCAACTAATTGAGAGTCTGTTGATTATTTATACTAGAACTTGCCCTCCGAAACCTGATTTCAGAGGATTAGTCGTAAGTCTTATTTACTAGACAGATCCCATTTTATCAGGTTTGTAGTTGCAATTGAGCGATCGGCAAAATAAATTACCGCATCAAACCATTAAGTTTTAATTAATTCCGAGGTCGTTCTCCACAGTTGCTCCAACCGATTCGCCGGCATCGTCAAATACAAAACATCCCCCGTACTCAAACAACAATTCAGTAAATCCCAGCCGTGGAGAGTTTGACAATTAGTTTCCACATACAGAGGCACAAAATCCGCAGACATAGCAGCATCTTGAATATGGTGGCCACAGAAAGGATGGTTTGGCGTAATCAATGTGGCCAAGCAAACCCATAGACTATCAGCAGTCATTCCGTTGCCCAAAATTCTGCCTCCAATCGCCGCCGCCGCGAAAGCAGGAGCCGCCAATTCCGTCGGGTTCAAAACTCCTTCAAACTCAAAAACTTGCTGCACCATTAAAGCAAAATGTGGGTCTTGATTGCGGACAATAACTGATAGTTTTGGTGCCAATCCTTTAGCGCTCAAGGCAATTTCGACATTAGACATATCGCTGCTAGTAACAGCCAAAAGAGCGGCCGCTTGCTTAACATTAGCAGCTTCCAAAGTTGCGGGCAAACTGGCACTTCCCTGAATGACCGGAATTTTCATTGAGCGAGCCGTGTTCAGAAAGCGGCAGTTTGGATCTTGCTCGATCGCCACAATATCGTAACCGTTAGTGTGTAGTTCTTTAGCAATTTGGATACCTATTCCTCCGAGCCCGCAAATAATGTAATGATGGCGCTGCGGAACTCGCGCCACATCCCAATATTCGGTAAAGCGAGTTCCCAATACATAATCGTTGAGCAGCGCGTAGCAAATGCCGATGATGCCGGCTCCAACTAACATCATGACAACTGTAAATAGTTTAATGCTTTCAGGAGCTTGTTCGGCCACTTTTTCATAGCCTCCGGCTCCGGTAATCATCCCTACTGAAAAATAAAGAGAATCGACAATTGAGATATGGTTGTCAACACAAATATAGGTAGCAGTAGCAACGGCAATCATTGACAGCAGCGTCAGTACAACAATTACGGCTGCTTGGCTGTGCTGCTGAAATCTGTGCAGCTTAGTTAATGTTTTGAGCAGTTTTTGAGTTAAAGTTTTTTGGGGGCTGTGGATAGTCGGCTGAGTGGCAACAATTAGCCGATCGCCCTGCTGACACTGCCGATCGGCAAGCACCGCCGATACTAAATCAGTTTTGTTAGCAGCCGGCAGATAATAAATCAACATTCGCGATCGATCGTCCCACAAATCGCTGAGTTTTCGATTTTTCCAAGGATGTGTTTCATCGATATATTCTTCGTGAATCGGCCAAGTGCGATCGAACAAACGCAACTGTCCGATCGCCTGATTTCCGAGAGCCGCAAAGGCAAAAACCGGAGCCGCCAATGATGAAACGCTCATGGAAGCGTGATCGGGCAAAGTGTGGTCAATCCTGTCGCCCAAGCTAGTATTGAACAATCTGTTGATGATGCGAATCTGAGGATTGAGAATCCTCGCCTGCATCAAAATTGCCAAATTTACAGCATCATCGTCTCCTGCAATTACTAAAGTGTGAGCGTTTTGAATGCCAGCCGCCAACAAGGTAGAAGCTGCTTGCAAATTGCCGACAACCACATCAGAAGTTTCGCCGCGAATTGGGCGATCGCTAATACCAACCACAATCGCTCCTTGCTGTCTCAACAAACAAAAAATCTTGTGTCCCGTGTGGCCCAACCCGCAAACAATGATTCGAGGTTTCATAAAAATTTATTTGCCAGCCAATTTCGGAGCTGTGCTTTGTAGTTTTACTTACCATTGTTGACTGCTCTGGCTTTGAAGAATGTAGCTAAAAACACTATCTAGGATGCTTGTGCCGCAGTGGCCTCGAAGTTTTGGAACAAGGAAAGGACAGTGCCGTGTCTCTACAGCCGCGTTCCCCAGTTTTGAAACAAGGACACAGCAGTGCCCTGTACCTACAGATATGAGGTGCAACTAAGGAATGAGAATTAAATAACTTCCACAACTTTGTGGGATGGGCGTCCCGCCCGTCCAAAAAGGACGGGCGGGACGCC
>NZ_JAUBTI010000170.1:0-8028 GCF_036702415.1 Microcoleus sp. D3_18a_C4
TTGCGGGCGGGCTAGAAGCCCAACCCCTACTCCCCACAAATCATCATATTTCTTGTGGAACGGGCATCTTGCCCGTTGCGGGCGGGCTAGAAGCCCAACCCCTACTCCCCACAAATCATCATATTTCTTGTGGAACGGGCATCTTGCCCGTTACCGAAATACTACCGATTATCTATGAAGACAAATGGTTGATTGCGGTCAATAAACCCTCTGGTTTGCTGTCAGTTCCAGGTCGTTATTTTGAAAATCAAGATAGTGTTTTCAGTCGTTTGCGTAACTTGTTAGCTGATAGTTTTAATTTGACAGTCGTGCATCGTTTAGACTTGGAAACATCTGGGATTTTGCTATTGGCGCGGGACAAAGAAACTAGCAGTCAACTCAGGCAGCACTTTGCAAAAAAGCAGGTTCACAAAGTTTATGAAGCGGTGCTTTCGGCTACTGTAAAAATTGATGCGGGGACGATCGAACTCCCACTTTGGGGCGATCCAGAAAATCGCCCTTACCAGCAAGTCAATTGGGAATGCGGAAAGCCCAGTGTTACTCGCTTTCAGGTAATGGCGAGGGAGGGAAATTGCGATCGCGTCGAGTTTTTGCCACTGACGGGACGCACGCATCAATTGAGGGTTCATGCAGCGGATGTTCGAGGGTTGGGGATACCGATTTTGGGCGATCGACTTTACGGATGTCGGGCTGCTGCGAATCGCCTACACTTGCACGCGCGGGAACTTTCGTTTGAGCATCCGCAGTTGGGAGAAAGGTTATACCTACAGGCAGAAACACCATTTTGAGCTAAGGGCGATCGGGCAACGATCAATATCTGTAGAATAACAAGTAATTGCTTCAGCCTCAAGAGTTTTAGTTGAAATCTGTGCTAACAGTAAGTTATAGTTTTATTCATTTAATCCTAAACGACGCTGAAATATTACAGCTTTATCGCTACCGACAGCGTTATCAAAATTAAGAGCATACTCTGTTAAGTTTCGAGGATCGATAACGAGATGGCTGACAATTTATTTCAGCTTCATGTTTGTTGACCTAGCAGTAATTTTAGCACCTAACATATTAGATATCTGCTTTGGGAACCCGATCGACTTTCAATTTTAACTCTAACGTATAGCGGTTCTCAAGCGTGGTGAGGTATGCCCTATGCCCTATGCCCTATGCCCTATGCCCTATGCCCTATGCCCTATGCCCTATGCCCTATGCCCATGAGTACCTCATATGAGAGCTCGAAAGGCTATACAATAACTAATAACTAATAACCCACAACTACCACTGCGGCTCGGAAGCCATCAAAGCAGTCGCAGCCTCGCTGGGTAACGGCTTAGCAAAAAAATAACCCTGACCATATTCGCAGCCGATCGACCTCAACCTAGCTAATTGTGCCGCCGTCTCCACACCCTCAGCAATCACATCCATACCCAAAGCATGAGCCAGCGCCACAATCGTCCGCACGATCGCCACATTCTCCCCCTCGCTTTCGATCTCCATCCGCCCCACAAACGACTTATCAACCTTCAAAGTATCCGTAGGAAATCGACTTAAATAACTCAACGACGAATAACCCGTGCCAAAATCATCAATTCCCAACTTGACATTAAGCTCCTTCATGTGCTTCAAAACCGCGATCGCCGACTCCACATCCTCCATCACCACACTCTCAGTAATCTCCAACTTCAAACTCTCGGCACTCAAACCCGTTGTTTCCAAAATCACCTGAATGCGATCGACCAAATCCGGCTGGGCAAACTGCTTCCCAGATAAATTTACACTCATAATCAAAGCTCGATCGAAACCAAACATTTCCTCCCACAGCCGCAACTGCCGGCAAGCCTCCTCCAGCACCCACTCACCCAGCGGCACAATTGCCCCCGTTTCCTCAGCCACGGGAATAAACTTCATCGGCCCAATCAAACCCCGCAGCGGGTGTTGCCAGCGTACCAAAGCCTCAAACCCAATAATCCTCCCGCTTGCCAAAGATACAAACGGCTGGTAATGCAGCAAAAACTCCTGACGCTTGAGGGCCATCCGCAAATCAGTTTCCAACTGCAACCTCTCCACCGCCAAAGCGTGCATCGAAGCATTAAACACCTGATACCTTCCCGTTCCCAAAGCCTTCGCCCGGTACATCGCCGTGTGGGCGTCCCGCAGCAAGTGTTCCGGCTGTTCGCTGAGATTAGCAGCGGGTTCGCCCCCGATGGCAATCCCGATGCTTGCCGTCACAAACACCTCCTGCCCCTTCAACTCAAAAGGCACAATTAAAGCTTGGTGAATTCGAGTGGCCAAATCCACGGCACTAGCAACATCAACATTCCTCACCAAAATCGCAAAATCATCACCCCCCACCCGCGCCACAGTATCTGCACGGCCAATACTTGCCCTCAACCGCAGCACCACCGCCATCAGCAGTTCATCCCCCACCAAATGGCCCAAAGAATCATTAATCACCTTAAACCTGTCTAAATCCAGAAACAGCACCGCAAACAGATAGCTGCGGCGGCCCCTAGTATTGGCGATCGCCCGCCCCAGGCAATCCACGAACAAATCCCGGTTAGGCAAACCCGTCAGAGAATCGTGAAAAGCATCGTAAAGCTTCCTGTAAGCACTGACACCCACACCAGTCACCACCAAACCTAAAGCCGGCGACACCAGCGGCACCCACCCACCCCCAGTAAAAATCCCATAACTAATCCCCAAAAGTCCCATCAATGCAGCACCCCCAGCCAATCCCGCCCTCCCCGGATGCTGAATCCGCCAAGCCAAAACCCCGCCAACCATCGCCCAAGCACAGTTCCACAAAATTTCCGCCCATTCTGGCCACACCCAAAACAGCGATCGTCCATCCAAAACCGCACTCAATATTTGGCTGAGCATGTGCGCGTGCAGCAACACCCCCGGCATTTTCGGACTTTGCTTTTTAACCGGGCTGTAAGGCGACAAAAACAAATCTCTGGTACTCGGTGCCGTCGTCCCGATCAACACAATCTTGTCCTTAACCCAGCTTGGTTCAATTTCTCCCTTCAATACCTGCCTGATACTGACTTGTCGCGCCACCTCGTTCGCAGAACGGTATTTGAGCAGAATTTGGTAGCCTTTGGCGTCGAGATTTGCATAGCCACCACTGTCAGAAGTTAAAGGCACAAATTCTGCCTTTCCCCAGTTGATTTTGTGGGGATGAACAGCGCTATTTTTCTGCTGTACTCTGTCTTTGAGATACAGCAAAGCCACTTGCAGAGAAAACGATAAAGCAATCTTTTTGTCTGGTTGCGAGACTGAGAGCAAATTGCGGCGTACAACACCATCAGGATCGAGCACGAAGTCGTTAAAACCAACCCGATCGCGCGGTATCCCCGGAGGCGCAGGCACTCCCGGACTTTCTGAATCGCTCAATTGGTCGATCGCCACAACATTCGGTGCTTTCAGCGCGGCCAGCAATTCTTGGTGTCCCGGCGCTTGAGGCAAATCCCGGTACAAATCCAAACCGATGACTTTTGGCTGATACTTTTGCAGTTTTGTCAAGGTTTGAGCGATCGTCTTGTCGGAAATCGGAAATCTCCCCAAAGCTTGAATATCGGCTTCAGAAATTTCCACTACCAGCAGCCGCGGATCGGGGCCGGAATCTGGCTCCAAGCGCACTAACGAGTCAAAACTCCCCAATTCCCAGCTTTGCAGGCCTCCCAACTGCCGAACTCCCATATTCAGCAGCGTTACAGTCGCGCCCACAAGCATTGCAGGCAAAATCCTGACCCGTCGGTTTTGAGAACTCAGGTTGAGGCCAGTTGCCACAGACATGACATATCGAAGATTTCGAGAGAATTTGGCAGTCACAGAAAAAATATGTCGGTGCAAATTAGCTTTGCACAAGTCTGTTCTAACAGAATTGAGCTTAATATGAGATTGAATGTAATTTTTTCAGAACTTGTGCCGCAACCGAGTTTCTTTAAGCTAATTACTCGATGCAGGCAAAGTATTTCTCGAATGGGAACCTGGTTTTTGAAGATTTGCCGACAAATCCTGTCTTTCATTCCTTGTTTACCCAAATTCGCACAAGCGTTAAAATTTAGTCGATCGAACTTTCAGGATATTTTTGAGATTATGGCGAATCAACTTCCGATTCCGGTGATTGTTAACGGTGCTGCAGGCAAAATGGGCCGCGAAGTAATCAAGGCGATCGCCCATGCTAGTGACATGACTTTATTTGGAGCTGTAGACCGCTCCCCGTCGTGCCTCAACGCCGATGCCGGGGAATTAGCCGGATGCGGCCCGTTAGAAGTTCCCATCACTGACGACTTGCAAGGAATGCTGGTATTAGCAGCTCAGGAAAAGCAGTTAGGGGTGATGGTAGATTTTACGCACCCTTCGTCAGTTTATGAAAACGTGCGATCGGCAATAGCTTACGGCATTCGTCCAGTAGTCGGCACTACCGGATTGAGCAGCAAGCAAATTGAAAACTTAGCTGAATTCGCTGATAAAGCGAGCACTGGCTGTTTGATCGTACCCAATTTCTCGATCGGCATGGTTTTGCTCCAACAAGCCGCCGTCACGGCATCTCAGTATTTTGAACACGTAGAAATTATCGAGCTCCACCACAATCAAAAAGCCGACGCCCCCAGCGGCACAGCGATTCAAACTGCCCAAATGCTAGCAGAAATGGGAAAAACTTTCAATCCGCCAGAAGTTGAGGAAACGGAAAAATTAGCCGGTGCTCGGGGTTCAGTGGCCGATGAAGGGATTCGCATTCACAGCATCCGTTTACCCGGTTTAATTGCCCACCAAGAGGTAATTTTTGGTGGCGCCGGTCAAGTTTATACTTTACGACATGATACGAGCGATCGAGCTTGTTATATGCCCGGAGTGTTGCTGTCTATACGCAAAGTCTTGGAATTGCGATCGCTCGTTTACGGCCTGGAAAAAATACTGTAGGTAATTGGTAATTGGTAATTGGTAATTGGTAACTTGTTACTACTGCCAACTGCCAACTGCCAACTGCCAACTGCCAACTGCCAACTGCCAACTGACTAATTATGCTAATTCCCTTAACCCGCGAAACCTTTCAAGAACTAATTCCCGCCGTCGCCACGGGAGCGCAATACAAATATATCTGGGGAAAACCGCCCGATTTTTTGAGGCGAATGTTAATCTCGGCAGTCAGCGTAGTTTTCCTCCTCGTAGTTTATAACTTCGCCGGTTCCGATGTCGCGCCGCTAGTTTTAATCACCGGATTGATAGCTGGTTTGTACTGGCTGTGGGGGCCGATTTTGTGGGCGAGTTTGCGGAATGCAGAATGCCGCAAATATCAATACTGCGGTTTTTGGCAAGGACGAGTTTTGGATATATATATTACAGATGAAGTCACAAGTCAAGAAGAAACAGTCAATCAAAAAGGACAACTCGTAATAGTTGACAACCTAGAACCGCGAATTAATTTAGAAGTCGGCGACAAAACCGGATTTACTACTACACTGCGAGCTCCCTTGCGGAAAGATCACCAAGGAATTGTCCCCGGCCAAGCTGCTTTAATGTTAATTATGTCCAATCAAGAAGATTTAGGCAGAATTGCCAAAGTTTCAGATATTTATATTCCCAGCCGTGACGTGTGGGTGAGCGACTATCCTTATTTACGCAGAGATTTGTTTGTCGAGATGAGCCAACAGATTAAAAAAGGTAGGAAAAAAGACCGCGATCGCACTAATCAAAGCAGAGATGTAAAAAGGCGATCGCCCGCTGATTATTAATCTGGATAGTAGCGACAAATTTAAGAGCGATCGCCAGTTAAACTTAGGACAAAATTCACTCTTATACCAGCTAATGCCTACGGTTCTTCAGGTTGGCCCCTACAGTTTCATCTTTTTTAGTTCCGATCGAGGCGAACCAGCCCACATTCATGGGGAGCATCTCATATTTGCAAAAACACTTCTTTCTTCTTCCTTGTGACTCTTTTCTCCTGGCTCCTGACTCCTGACTCCTAATTCCAATTTCGAGCTTTGCTGCTTTCATTGAGATGCTCCCACATTCATGTTAAGCGCGATCGGCAACTTGCCAAATTTTGGATGAATCCTGTATCTCTAGAAAAAAATCGAAGCTTCAAAGAGCATGAATTAAACCAGATAGCTCATCTTGTAGAGGAATACTAACAAACATTGTTGGAGGCTTGGGATGACTACTTTGGTACTTGAAACAGAACCCCTCTTGACATCCACCCCGGCCGTACCGCGGGATTCCATCTATTCAAGCCAGTCAAAAATTGACAATTGCTTAAATTCTGGTGGGTTGACGCTTCTTTGGGTGCTGCTATCCTGGGATAGTCTTATGCTTCCTCCACGCCCGTTTAAAGTCTCCGAAAGTCCTCCGGCGACTAAAATGTTAGTTGCGGCGTTAATATCCCTATCATGAGACGTGCCACAGTTGAGGCAAATCCATTCTCGAATTGAGAGATCTAATTTCCCGATTTTAAACCCACAACAAGAGCAGGTTTTAGAAGTCGGTTCCCATCTATCAATGACTCGAAAATCTCTGCCATATTTTTCTGATTTTGCTTCTAGGAAAGTTCTAAATGTTCTCCAACCTAAATCAGAAATTGCACGGGATAATTTGCGGTTCCTAACCATTCCTGACACATTTAAGTCTTCTAACACAATCGTTTGATTCTCACGAATGAGTTGAGTTGATAACTTGTGCAGGATATCTGTGCGAGTATCAGCTAGTTTAGCGTGAAGTTTAGCTAACCGCTTTCGATAAAATTCATGTCGTTTAGATCCTTTGGTTTTCCGAGATAGAGATTTAGATAACTTTTTCAGCTTCCTAATCCTTTTCTTTAGGGGTTTGGGAGCTTTTATTTTTTGTCCGTTACTCAGAGTTGCAAAGGTTGAAATTCCTAGATCGATACCAACTGAACTATCAGAAGATGGCAAGACTTCGGGTTGAACTTCCACGACAAAACTGAGGAAATATCGGTCAGAACTGTCCTTGATGATTGTGACTGAACTGGGTTCTGAGGGCAACTCTCTTGTCCAAATCACCTTAAGCTTCCCAACTTTCGCTAAATAAACCTTCTCACCTTTGATGGAAAATCCTAGTTTAGTGAATCGGGCGGATTGTTGAGATTTCCGCTTTTTAAAACGAGGGGGTTTAACTTTTTGTCCCTGACGTTTCCCTTTACATGAATTGAAGAAGTTTTGGTATGCTTGCTCTAAATCGTTTAAGGATTGTTGTAGGGGAACTGCTGAAACTTCTGATAACCATTCCCGTTCCTCTAACTTCTTAGCTTGAGTGATAAATTGCTTTTGAAGTTCGGCATTTTTCGGTTTCTTTTTGCCTCCAATATATTCAGAAATGCAAAAACCTAGACTATCGTTCCATACTACTCTGACACACCCAAATAACTTGGCTAACGCCAATTTATGAGAGGGTGTCGGATAGCATCGGTAGCGATATCTAGCTTTCATTTGTTTTTGATATTTACTGTCTTTATCTTAACATAAACCAGAAGAAAAAGCCGTCCTAAAAGGACGGGGCTTTAAACCCAAAATTTTCGGTAATTAAAGTCACGGTGACAGATGAAAAAGTAATTGTGGACTTAGCTGATGGTCGCAGTTTGAGCGTGCCCTTAGCTTGGTATCCCCGTTTGTTGCACGGTACCCCGGAGGAAAGACATAATTGGCATCTACTTGGAGATGGTTATGCCATTGAATGGGTTGATTTAGACGAACATATTGGAGTTGAAGGTTTGCTAGCGGGCCGACGCAGCAGTGAAAGTCAACGATCGTTTGAAAGTTGGTTAATTAACCGCAAGACTGATCGAAATAATCCAGAACGACTAATACAGCATATTCGGTGGTTGATGAAGTACAGTAGCCGCTATATTTATATTGTGTGAGTGCGATTCGTTTAACCTAAATGGGTAGCAATACTCAGGGAAGGTTAGCCTAACCAACTGGTTAGTATAACTGAGTACACATCTAGGTGCAGGATTCACAAGTCCCTAGTCCTAGTCCGCAAGTGCAGCGGTAAAAGCATATCCCCTATTTT
>NZ_JAUBTI010000171.1:0-7798 GCF_036702415.1 Microcoleus sp. D3_18a_C4
CGATCGCTGGCCACTTTTGGGCTAGCTTTACTGTTTCTTTTATTCATAACCGGCGTGCGACGCCGGTGGAACGCTCTAAAGAGGACTGATGAGTTATTCCAATAATCTCTCTTTTGTCACTTGCGGCAGACAATATTATTAAATTTTAATATATTAAATCATAATTATTAAATCCTAGATATTATTCAGTCCTCATAGCGAGGACTTTCGCTTTGAGACAGGGAATTCATTCCCTGGCGGACTGGCGGGTTGGCGAGAGGACTAGCGGACTGACAGCTTAAGTTGACACCAATAAGCACAACGCCGTATCCCTTTTGTCCCCTGATTCTTTCAACCACCTAACCAAAATCTAAACTCAACTGTCCCTCAAACTGAATTTCCATCTGTTCATAAACAACCTTCGCCTTAATCTCATCCATCGCCAACCACAAATCCAACAAAGCCTTCTCCTCCGGTATCCGTTTCTTCTCATCCCCAATCCGGGGAATCACTTTCAGCGCCACCTCAATCGCCCGCATGAAATTATCGTTATCAGTCAAAGCCGTTTTTTTCATAAACTCGCGCACGATTTGAATATCTCCGTCCTCCTGATACAAACCGATAATCGCGTGCAATCCATCGACTAAATAGGTAATGGAAAAATCTTGCGGATTGACCGAAAAAGCACCTTTTTTCAGCCGCTGTTTCGGGGTCAAAAGTTTGCAAGTGCCGCTAGTCGAGTCAATTAATTTGTAGACTTTTGCTAAATCAACGACGTTGAAACCGCCGACGGCGAGGGCGAGTTGTCGCGCTTCATCGAAGGGGAACTCGACAGCGCCGAAGGCATCCCACGCGAGGAAATACCACTGCGTCAGGGCGTCAAATCCCGCTGTATCTGTTTGGACGAGTTTGCGGAAACGATAGTTTGCGATCGCTTTTCTGGCTTCAGCAAAAGCAACTTCCGGGCGCACTTCTTCGCCGCTGCTGTTGAGGATGGGATAGGAACGGCTGAACACATTTAAAGCCGGGCCAAAGGCGCTTAAATAAAGGTCGATTCCTTTGATGTCGTTGGCTTCAAATTCTGGGGCGCGTTGTTCGACGAGATTGGCGACTTCGGGGCGCAAATCATCCCACCAAGCTTGGGCGGCGTTAGGATCGCGTTTGCGACAGACGAGGAGAACTGTACTAGAAACCGAGTTTTTCTGCGCTTGGTGCAAGTTTTGCGGGTTTTCGGTACTGACTGCCCAAGATGCGGTAATCTCGAAACCGGCATCGATGAGGGATTTTGTGAGCACGTCCCACGCGCCGGATTCTTTGTGGTTGAATTGGACTGTCATCACGCCGTCATCGCGCAAAACTCGGTAATATTCGCTAAAAGCTAGCGCCATTTTTGCTTCGTAATCTTGTTTGGCGAGTTCGTCGGGGGATGTGCCCATGTTGCGGAAGCGCGACGGATTGGCCACTGCTTCTCTATCTTTGTCGGTGAGTTCTGAGTAGAATAAATCGGGGAATATATCGCCTAATGTGCGCTTCATCCAGACGTAGAAAAAGTCGGAAATTTCGGCATATTGGATGGTGCCATAGTAAGGCGGATCTGTGATAATTGCATCTACTGAATTGTCGGGAATGTGGTAGAGGCTATCGGCGGATGTGGCATTAATTTGGATAGTTTTGGGGTCGTATTGTTCGATTCCGGGTAAGCCCGTTGAGTGGGGTTTTGTGCCGAATAATGAGCAAAGCTCTTGATATTCTGATGCAAGTGCATCAGCGCACCAGTGCCATAGTTCACCAGCGCCACTAATTTCGGGATAATTCCAAAATAGATTAAGTGCGTGTTGTCCTGATGCAGCTTGTGCAAAAGCTCTAGATGCTTGCCAATGAGATAATCTTGAATTTTTATCAACACATCTATCGAATACCAAAGCTAGATAAGTTGCGATCGCCTCTACCTTCTCCGGTTTATATTCAGCCTGTAGCAGTGCCTTAGCTTCGTTGATAATTTCTACATAAGTGACAAGCGTTAGCAACTGACGCCGGTTAAAGAATTTACTCCATTTATCTATTCCAATTCCGAATAATCTTTCTGTTTCTTGACCATGAGTAACATCAACATCAGGCAAAACTCCACTAGCCTGCAAATAATCCCACGTCTCATTGATATACAATTCAGCTTTAATAACGCCATCTAAGTCAAAATCGCTCGGTATTCTAAACTCTAAACTACCTTTCCCTTGTTTATAAGCAACTGCATAAAGTTGATGCCCTAATTTTCCTACTTTAGCTTGAAATTTAATTACATCATCCTCAATCACATTTCCACAAGTGGGGCATTTACCCACACTCCTGCTAATCGTGTTATGAACACTCGGATCGTACTCACCCGCCTCCGTTTTAATAGTCGATTCCTTGCCTTTTTTCCCCTTCACTAACTCAAAATCAACCCGCTTCTGTTCCAAGTTAGGAATGGGTTTCACCGCACACCATTTATGTAAATTCTGCTTTTCGGGCCGCTTATACAACCACCAATTCGGACTCAACGGCACAACCGACTGACAACTCGGACAAACCACCGTATGAGCCCACAAATAATTCTGCACAGTTTCCCCCGGTAAAGAGGGGAAAAACTCAGCTAATCTTTTCTCCGCTTCATCCCCTACCCATTTCACCCATTTATCAATATCCTCCTGCAAATCCGGGCCAAATTTCAGCGGATATTCCATCGCCGCCTTCATCGTCACCACCGCCACGGGATTGAGATCCGACGCCAACACATTCAACCCGTACCGCGCCGCCTCAAAGGGAATGCTTCCCCCACCCGCAAACGCATCTAAAATCGTCGGCGTGCGATTCCCCCACACTTTCTCGCAATAGTCGTGAACCTTTTTAATTCGCACCGAAGACGGGGGAGTTTTGTAGAGTTTAATTTCCTTCCCCGGTTCCAATCCCAGCAAATATTCAAACTCTTCTAAAGAGATATCTGCGGGTAAAATCGACCCCAACACCGAAGCGCGAGAAAACGATAAAGGTTTGCGCGAATACCAGCGATGCAATCCTTTAAATGGATTGCCGCCGTGTTCGTAATAAACCTGCTCGTTGAGCAGATTTACTGGCATGATTTTCTCGATGAAGAGGTGAGGGCGCATGATTTGTTGGGGTTAATTTAAGGAGATTGTTCGAGATTCCCGCAGTCAGACATTTGGATTTTTCGATAGTCGGATTATTCGATAGTCCGACAGTCCGCCAGGGGTTGAAACCCCTGTCTCATAGCTGAAGTCGTCTGAAGACGACTGAAGAGTTAATTATATCAGATTTGGGTGCGTTTATATAAGTATGTCATTGTTCGTTATACTTTAGAATCGCAGGAGTTACGATAGATTTTATATAGAATAGATGATGTATTAAAGCCGGATTTAATATTAGTCGTCTTTAGACGACTTTCGCTATGAGGCAGGGGTTTCAACCCCTGACGGACTATCGGAATGACGAAATTTAATATGAGTCGTGTTGTCTAGAGGCTGTGCCTCGTTTGTGGCTGGGAAAGATGGGAGGCAGAGCCTCCTGATATGCGTTACCAGGCAGAGCCTGGGAACGAGTAGATAGGTCAAATCAGCAACTTTCATCAGATTAATCTCCCAATAAAATTCGCAAGGCTTTCAAAGCATTTGAACGATTGCCATTGGCAATTTTACCAAACCAATAATGTGCCTCTTCATTACTCATCGCCATAATCCCTTCGGCAATATTCGCAATTCGTTCGGTTTTCGATAGCGGTTGCAGCGATTGAAATAAAATCGCCAAACTCACCCCCGATTCTTCAGATAATATATAAGGAGTTTGTCGCTGCTGAGATAAAGTTTTTGGATCGTAATTGTTCGCTTTGAGAGTTGCATAAATCTTTTGTCTCGCCAAAACCAGGGCATTTCCTTTGAGTCGCCCCAATCGCTTAGCCGCCGGACGCTTTTTCTCTCCCGCTTTCTTGTACGCGCATTGATACAATTCTAATGCGAAGTTGTTATTATCGATCGGTAAAATTCGTAATTGAAATTCTTGCATAAGGATTTACTGTGGGGTGGGGGCGGGTTTATGAGATTGTTGATTTTTGCCAGATATTGTGGGTGAACCCGCCCCTACATTTCCATACAATAATTAATTTACACATCATATCATGTTCGATCGCGATTCCTGTAGGGGCGGGTTCACCAACCATAATCGCCATTAACCAACCCTCTCACAAACCCGCCCTGACCTATGTATGATGCTGGTATGTTAAAAGAGGTAGATTGCGATTTACCGTGGGGTGGGGGCGGGTTTTTGAGAGGGTTGATTTTTGCCACATATTGTTGGTTAACCCGCCCCTACATCTCAAATTACCGTGGGGTGGGGGCGGGTTTTTGAGAGTGTTGATTTTTGCCACATATTGTTGGTTAACCCGCCCCTACATTTCAATATATCACCCTTGCCATTAAATTTATACGTTCTACTGGATTGCGATCGAGCGTTTGTTTTATACTGCTAATATCCGAGGCATTTGCCGGCAAAGCTGGCTTGAATTCTAAGATGATTTTCAAACTAACATGGGCATCCGCGTCGGGACTGTTCAACAAACTGTTGATTGTCGAGAAAAAGCTCTGAAATCCCCGCATCTGCCCTTGATATTCAAACCGCACAAATTGGTCGCCGGTTTGAATGGTTACGGTTTGATCGATTTGCGGTTGCCAGCGCTGCAATAGGGCAATTGCTGTTCCCAATTTGCGATAATCCGTTACTTGATTCACAGACAATTCTAGCACTTCGATGCCTTGAACTTTGTAGTCGCTAATGCGATCGCCCAATCCGGCAAATACCACATTCACCGTGCCGTCGAGTTCGATAACCGTCGGTTTCGCCTCCCACAAAGTCCCCTGTAGCCCTTCCACAACATAAGGAGAATTGCCACTCTTTAGAACGCTAGGAACTTGAGGATTTAGATTGACATTGGTTGTTTTTTCTGCTGTCTCACCGTTACCGTAATCGGCCACCACCCGAAATATACTGTTATTCACAGCGGTGGCGTCATACTCATCGGAAGGGAAGAAATTTCCCGGTATCAAAACATCATCTTGATACAAACTAACCGTCAGTGCTCCTTTGGCTTTCCACCTCACCCGCACGGGTTTTGCCGCTTCTGCACTCGGCATCAATTGGGCGCTGAGTTCCACTTCTTTGGGCGCTGGAGGTTCGAGAATGCCGCGCTTGTATAATACAGCGCGATCGCTAAACTCGATCGTCTCCGGCAACACCAACACGCTATCATCAGTTTTGATAAATAGTCTCTCCCCGACTTTCATATCCCAATTGCCCATTTTCAAACCTTGGCGAATCGTTTCCCGCAGCATCGAAACTTCCGCATCAAGGAGAATATTCAAACTCCAATCCTTAGCAAAAGCATCGCGCAGCGCCTTCGTCGTCCAACTATCCAACCCCGCAGGCCAAACTTTTTGCAAGATAAAAGCCGGGGCGAAAGGTTTAGCTTCTTCCGGGCGAATCTTGCCGCAATCTTTCAGGGCTTTAAGAATCACATCCTGCTGGTTGTTTTTGCCTTTCACCATACTCGCATCCTGGGCGGAAAGAGTGTAGTGCATCAACCCTTTCGGTGCTTTCACAGCATCATTTGACGGATAAAATAAATGGCGGTAAGCATTAGTCAAAGATACTCTCACCGCAATATCTTTCGCGCCTTCCCTTTCCTTCAATTGCTTCTGCTGGCTTCCCGATAAATCTTGCATCCGGTTCTGACTTTTGAGAATATTTTGAATAGCTTTGTATTCTCTGGCATTGTCGATCGCCCTTTCTAATTCTAGCCGATTCGCCACCAAAAATAACAACCGGTTGCGGTAGGTGCGAAACTTCCCGGATTCGCCGCTACTGTTAAAAATGCGATCGACTAATTCCGGCGCTGCGTCGGTAGAAGCATCCACCGTGGCTTCGTCAAAGTCGATCGCGCACAGCGCCACATCATCCGGGTTGTCGTCTACATCTGAGGGACTTTCGACATTAGAAACTAAGGTGAAAAATTTCTTAGCAAAAATGCTGTCCCGGCGAATCCGCAAATCTTCTTTCGCCAACAATACGCCGACTTGTTCTTTCTCCTCGGTAATAATTTTGTTAATCGAAGGTTCTTCCTTAAACCGCGCCAAGGAAGTCATCGGATCGAAGTCTAAATACCAGGCTACCTTGGTTAGCGTTTCTAAAACGCGATCGACAAAACCGCTTTCCACGCCCGGAATTAGCAGCGACAAATTCAACTCAGCCAGCCGAATTCCCGAAGAATTTCCCTGAGTCAAAGAATGCAAAAATATTGTTCTGCTTACCCAAGTAGAAAACGGCGGTTTTCCCGCTGCTATCCATTCCCCATCTTGCAATTGTGCGTAAGCCGGCCTACCATCGGGATTGTAGATATCCGCACCGATCGCATTCCGCAGGGGCGATCGCTGCAACCGAGAAGTAAGATCGTTAGTAATTTCGCCATCCATCCCTATAGGAATGTGATGCGTGTGAATCATCGGCATCCAACCATCGCGATTTTCCCACAAATGCCGCACGACTTGCGCGAACAATCGCAAAGCGCCCCGCGTCTTCTGAAATTCGGGAATAGAAGCAATTTTTTTAGTAAGAAGATTGAACAATTCCGGGTGAAACGGATAACTTTGGGCGATCGCCTTTGAGTATGACGCATCTTTGCACCCATCGGGCAAATTAACGCGGCAATTGCGATAAGCCGCCAAATATTCCGATGCCGCTTTTTGCGCCGCTTCCTCGCTAACTCTGTCAAACACGCGCTGTTTGACGATGTTGTAAATTTCGATATCTGTAGAAGGACTCAAAACCCTTTCTTGTCTTGCGGAAGCGCGCATCGTTTCTTGCAATTCTGCCGTTTCTTCAGCAAAAGTATCTGCTGTCGAGGCGAGGGAATAAACCAATACTAAATTATCGCACGCTGCCGCCAAATCCATCAGCGAAAATAGAAAAGCTACCACTTGTTCGGCTAAATCGCTTCTGCCAATTTGTTTCGCTTTTGCCGATCGCAAATACCGCGCAATTTCATCTAAAATAATGACAGTCGGCTGTCCCCCCGTCAACCGTTCTAACACCGAAGTACCGGGGCTGACACCGCTTTTATCGCTGCCTTGCAGTAACTGATAGCCTGGAATGCCGCCAATTTGGTAAGCAATTTCGCCCCAAAGAGTGTAGGTTGTCAAGCCGCTGTCCGAGTGATAAACTCCTTGTTCTGGGTCTAAATCTCGACCGTCGATCGCTGCAACTTGGATCGGGCGATCGGGAATAACGCTAATATCTGTAAAGCGTTCCAATCCGGCAATTTCTCGCCCTTGCTTGCAGATATGCCAGAGTGCAATTTCATCGTGAGTTTTGCCGCCCCCAAAACTCGTTTCCAAACGAACTACCCCAGCCCCGGCGCTTTGCTTCATCAAGCGGCTAAAAACTTCCCGGATCAGGGTTTTAATGCCATCAGTTGCGAAAGTATTGGCAAAGAATTTATTGGCATCTTGATAAACTTGAGGTGCATTTCCTTCCACTACCAGCCGCAATTTGGCTGCAAATAAATCTAGAGACAAGTCTCCCGATAAAATCTCATCTCTGGGCACACAGGTATCAAAGATTAATGGCAGCATATCAAAGATTCTTTGGTGTTGGGTAAATGATTAAAATTGAGATGTCAAACCATTTTTAATTAGCTTTGATGAACAGGCAAGATGCCTGTTCCACAATCAAATTCATCTTTTTTGGCAGGATGAACAGGCAAGATGCCTGTTCCACAATC
>NZ_JAUBTI010000172.1:0-7787 GCF_036702415.1 Microcoleus sp. D3_18a_C4
GTCCCGCCCGTCCTTTTTGGACGGGCGGGACGCCCATCCCACAAACTTGTGGAAGTTATTTAATTCTCATTCCTAAAATACAAATCCAAGATTGAGTAAACCCGCCTCGGCTCAAAACTCGCAACTGTCGATCGATTAATTTTTGCCAGGGGGCGATACTTGATAAAGTCCTCTAACGGGCCCTGCCTCAGTCGGTGAACCTTCCTGCTGTGTTGGAAGTGTAAACTGATCTTGGAGTCCGGCGGGAGTAGGGAAACAGCCGCTCGGTTGAGCTGCTAGCTGGCAAGCTGCAGGCAGTGCCATGATTGAGGCATCGAAGGGATTAACTGCATCTGGAACGCGGAGAATCGGGTCGCTGGAAACCTGTCGCTGCATTACTCGGCGGTAGAGGCCGTTGACGCGGCTAGCATCCCTCTCCATTTCTTTTTCGGGAAAGGCAACCACGCCGCTGGGGGAACCGATGCCTAAATAGTCGCCCAAGTAACCTTGCAAGCTGACGTTGTGGTAAAAGTCTCCTGAAGCTTCAAAGTATTGTCGGTTGAAGTCGTCGGCAATCGGGTGAAATCGCTCTGTTTGTGCTTGAGCTGGTTTGACGGATGCCAGCGCGGCAGAGGCGACAGCGAGAATCAACGCGCCGCTCAGGCTTTTTAACTTTTGACTCATATATTTGGGCCTCCTTAATTAATTCCGATTCCACTTTGACACTCCCTGACCTAAAGGAGAGGGATTCTTAATTCAGCGACTGACCTTAAAATGTTGCGTCCTTTCGGCAATCCTTAAACTTTTCAACCGTGCAATTGCACCAATTGACGAGCTTAACTCACAACCACCCCAGAGGGTCTATCTCCAAAAGCGTACTAGGATACGAACCTAGAGTTCGGGTGTGCCCCACCCTACGGGAATTGAAACAAATTATTGATTTTCTGGTGCGTGAGAATGCGTTGATTCCCCAGCTCTGTTTTACAAGGTTTTCGCTACCCTTCTTTTTGCTTTTAAAAAGCTTTCAGGTTCGAGGGTGCCGACTAAAAGCCGCTTCACAACCGCCCACCTTGGGAATTACAACCATGTCTATTCTATCAAAAAGCCGTCAAGCGATTTTAGATTTTAGATTTTAGATTTTAGAATTGAAGCATTGACTTGCGCGAGATAAATACGTTCGGCAAGTTTCATCGGAGACAGGTTTTTTATTTCACCGGTCCTGAGTTGGCGCGTTGGAATGAATCCGGGGGCTTTTATCCTGGATGCCTTCGGTCAAGCGAAGGACGGGATTTTCAACCCAATTTTTTGATAAACTGATTATCGGCGGATTATTTGTGTTTTTTACAGGGTGTGAGTTATGGATGCTGCGGATTTGAAGGTGTTGCGCGATCGACTTCTCGATTTGTTGTGCGAGTTTGCCTATCGCGAAGGCGATTTTGTGCTGTCTTCGGGGCAGAAAAGTTCTTATTACATTAACTGCAAACCGGTGACGCTGCACGCTGAAGGTGCTTTGGCAACGGGACGTTTGCTGTTGTCGATGCTGTCGTCGGAGGTGCAAGCTGTGGGCGGTTTGACTTTGGGTGCTGACCCGATTGTAACTGCGGTAAGCGTGGTTTCGGCTCTGGAAGGTCGATCGATTCCGGCGCTAATTGTCAGAAAGGAGACGAAGGGACACGGGACAATGGCTTATATTGAGGGGCCGCTGTTGCCAGAGGGCACGAATGTGGCGGTTTTGGAGGATGTGGTGACGACGGGTAAGTCGGCGATGCAGGCGGTGGAACGGTTGCGGGCGGCTGGTTATAAGGTCGATCGCGTGTTGTCGCTGATTGACAGGGAGCAAGGTGGTGCCCAGTTTTATCAATCTGTTGGATTAGAGTTTGAAACAGTTTTTACGATTAAGGATCTTCAAAAGTGGATGGCTAGCAAAAAATAGGCAAAAGTGCGATGCCCCTCGTTACTAGGTTCTACCTGGTAACGCAGATGCTTTCGCTCTGCCTCATGTTAAAAATGGTGCAAGATATCAATCTTAACCAGCCAGTTTAATGCTATGAAAACCCTCCGTTTTATTGACTTATTCTCAGGAATAGGCGGCATGAGATTAGGGTTTGAATCCGCCGCTCGTTCCTTGAATCTGGAAACAGAATGCGTATTAAGCAGCGAAATCAATCCCGACGCTCAATTAGTTTACCAGAAAAACTTTGCCGACACACCTTTAGGCGACATCCGATTAATTGACAAACTGCCTGAACATGAAATTTTACTAGCGGGATTTCCTTGTCAGTCTTTCTCCTATGCTGGCAAAAAAGAGGGCTTTGGAGACACCAGAGGCACCCTATTTTTTGAGATTGCAAGGTTAATTGATACCTTTAAACCTCAAGCATTTATTTTCGAGAACGTGCGGGGGCTTGTCAGCCACGACGGCGGCAGAACCCTCGAAACTATTAAGGGCGAAATCAAAAGCCGAGGTTACAGCTTCGATTATTTTTTGCTAAACAGCTCTAACTTTAGCTTACCTCAGAACCGCGTCCGAGTTTACCTAGTAGGAATTTTAAATGCTTCGCCCCAATTTAAGCTAATTTCCGACGTAGGCCCAAAAGATTCGCATTCCTCTAGTCATCAACAGCTATCGTTCTTTTCCCCGTTAAGTCAACCTGTCACACTTGCAGATATTTTGGAAGACAATCCAGAACCAAAATATGATTGTTCGCCAGAATTTGTTAATGCGTTGAAACAAATAGTTAACAATGATTTCAGTCGCTTGCACGGTAGGCGGCTAATTGACTATCGCGGCGGCAATTCGATTCATTCTTGGGAACTGGGTTTGCGAGGCGAGTGCAGTTTAGACGAAATTGAATTAATGAATCTTTTTATCTTGAAAAGGCGCAATAAAGAATTTGGCGCTGACCAAGATGGCAAGCTATTAACTAAAGAGCAAATAGCTACTTTTTTTGCTCATCCCAATCTCGATAAAATGCTAGATTCCTTGGTAACAAAAAAGTACCTGCAACGGAACAACAATCAGTACAAACCTGTATCCGGTAACTTTTCCTTTGAAGTCTATAAATTTCTAGATCCGCAGAAAATTTCTGTAACAATAGTTGCCAGTGATGCTAATAGATTAGGAGTTTACTCTCATAACCGAGTCCGCAGGATTACTCCCCGCGAGGCGGCGCGGCTACAAGGTTTTTCAGATAGTTTTATTTTGCATCCTAATGATGATAAAGCTTATCATCAACTGGGTAATAGTGTAAGTATTAATGTAGTTAAAGCTGTTGCTCTAGAAGTTATCCAGAATGTTTTGTGCTCTACCAAACAAAAAGTTAGCGCCTGGTGAATTGGGAAGGGCGGGCGGAGTGTTTCGGCTCACCCTAGCAACTAGCTTTGCGCTACAGGTTCCTTAGCCAAAAACTTCTCTAATTCCGTGAAAGCATCGACATCAACCTTAGATCGGTGTTTTATTGGGGGGGATTATAAACTATGTCTGCTCTAATTTTATCAAAATCAGCTCAGGTACTTGAAGCACAAGGGAAAATAAAGTTTTCGGTGCTAAACAAGCGCAAGCTTTCAGGTTCAGAATCTCTACCAATCGGCTGATTTTAGCAGAGGGAAGTTATAACCTGAGTGAGATATTAACTAGAGAAGACTGTTTTAAAATGTTAGATGACGCGCAAGGAGAAGCAGTAATGATTTTACCTGCATCTATTAAAAGGAAATGGAAACTACTGGCAACAGCCTTTATTTGTCCTCTGACACTAATTGGTGTTGGCATTCAGCAACAACCGCTTCAAGCACAACAAAATCCATCTAAGACTAATGTTGCTGCTTTGCCAGATGGTATTTACCTGTACGGGGATTCGCCACAGCCCAACCAAGTTCTTCAAAACTATATCGTGTTTCAACGCCAGAACGATCGCGTCGTTGGTGCAATCTACGCGCCGCGATCGGACTTTGCGTGCTTCACTGGTAAAATTCAGGGAAATACACTGTACGGGAAGGCAATCTCAGCCGGAAAAGTTCAAACAATTGAAGTCAATACTCAGCTAACAAATCTGCATTCTATCCGCACAATTAGCTCAAACGATCGCCGCATTCTTTCAACGTGCCAAGATACAGCGCGATCTAACATATCCCGGTAAATCTTTTACTTAGCTCAAATGGTGCATGAGGCTGGCGGTGCGTTACACGGCGTTAACGCACCCTACGAATTAATCCAATTAGCTTTGGGCTACAGGTTCCTTAGCCAAAAACTTCTCTAATTCCGTCAAAGCATCGGCATCCACCTTAGTCTGCATCGGACAGAACTTAGGGCCGCACATCGAACAGAATTCAGCAGTTTTGTAGATATCCGCCGGCAAAGTTTCGTCGTGATATTCCTTTGCCCGTTCTGGATCTAATGACAGCTCAAATTGACGGTTCCAATCGAAATTGTAACGCGCTTTCGAGAGTTCATCATCGCGATCGCGCGCACCCGGACGGCCCCGTGCAATATCTGCAGCGTGAGCCGCGATTTTGTAAGCAATCAGCCCGTTTCGGACATCCTCAGCATTCGGCAACCCTAAGTGTTCCTTCGGCGTCACGTAACACAGCATTGCAGTACCGTACCAACCAGCCATCGCGGCCCCAATTGCTGAGGTAATGTGGTCGTACCCAGGCGCAATATCTGTCACCAACGGCCCCAAAACATAGAAGGGTGCTTCCGAACATTCCTCCATTTGTTTCTTGACATTAAACTCAATTTGATCCATCGGCACGTGGCCGGGGCCTTCCACCATTACCTGCACATCATGTTCCCAAGCTTTGCGAGTTAATTGTCCCAAAGTTTTGAGTTCAGCTAATTGAGCATCATCCGACGCATCGTGAGTGCAACCGGGGCGCAAAGAATCTCCCAAACTAAACGAAACATCGTATTTTTTGAAGATTTCAATGATGTCGTTAAAGTGAGTGTAGAGAGGATTTTGTTTGTGATGATGCAGCATCCACCGCGCCAAAATGCCGCCGCCGCGAGAGACAATCCCAGTCAACCGATTTTTTACCAACGGCAAATGCTCGATCAAAATTCCGGCGTGAATAGTTTGGTAATCAACACCTTGTTGAGCGTGTTTGTCAATGATGTGAAGAAAGTCATTCGGCGTCAGACTTTCCATATTACCATGAACGCTTTCTAAAGCTTGGTAAATTGGTACAGTACCGATCGGCACTGGTGAAGCTTTGATAATCGTAGTGCGAATTTCATCCAAATTCCCGCCGCCGGTGGACAAGTCCATCACGGTATCAGCGCCGTATTTCACTGCTAGTTTAAGCTTGTCAACTTCTTCTTCCATATTGGAAGAGTTGGGAGATGCACCGATATTAGCATTGACTTTGCATTTAGACGCAATGCCGATCGCCATCGGTTCCAAATTCGGGTGATTGATGTTAGCGGGAATAATCATCCGTCCCCGCGCTACTTCCGCGCGGATAAGTTCGGGCGGGAGATTTTCTCGCTTAGCAACAAAGTGCATTTCCTCAGTAATTACACCTTGGCGGGCGTAGTGCATTTGAGATACATTGCTTTGGCCCTGACGCTTAGCGATCCATTCGGTACGCATATTTAATTTCCTTGATAAACAGCTTCCCTCCGCTGGTATTACCCAGACTCAGGTTCTAAGGGTGTTTTCTCAGCCCGGATATTCGGGCACCCCTAGCTAAGCTGTTGATTGTATCACCGATTTCTGTGCGCCACGGCGGCAACTAAGGAAATCTTAATATTGAGAGATAGATGAGGGGAGCGAGATCCCTTTTGGGGCTTCTGATATTTCTGCTGTTTAAAAAGTACACGCCACCGAAGCTATCCCGAAGGGAATCGCACCCCATTTAACAACCTAAAAACAATCACACCTCATCAGGATTAATCCCCATTTCGCGCAATTTTGCTGCTAGGCGATCGGCGCGTTGTTTTTCTTCCTCCGCGCGAAGGCGTTCTTCTTCAGCGCGAAGGCGTTCTCGTTCCGCCCGCAGGCTTTCTTGTTGAGCACGTTCCTCTCCAATTAACAGCAAATTTCCTTCACTATCCCACCAACGCAACCAAGGCAAATTCATCTCATCATATTCACCTTGCCAAATTCCCAACTCAACTCCAAGCTGAGGAATCGGATAGCAACCCCGCTCATTTGCACTCATTAGCTGATAGCGATTATCCTCTAAATGATACATTTCTACAGCCGCTTTTTTCACTTCATAAATGCCGTAGTAAGGCACGCGAATCGCCTGTTCGTAAACCCAAAATTTGCCCACCTTTTGTTCTTCGGCTTGACCTGGTTCGGGCGGTGGCGTTCTGTCTCGCTCTTCTGCACCGTTCCCCGACACAAATTCCAGTACAATCAGCGGTGCAACGTATTCTTTCCACAATACATAAGAACGTCGCACCTCACCATTTAATAGTGGGGGAACATTCGGCACATAAAACCAATCTGGCGCTTCTGCACCGCGTTCGAGAGGGTCAGTTAAACGCCAATAAATCCCACAATCTTGACCGATACGATAGCGTCCGTCAGGATGAATTCGTTGCAATACTGGTCGGAGTGAATCAGTGAGAATAATGCTTTGAGGAAGTTCTTGAAAGTTTTTCACAAAAGTACCGTCCGACTCGGGTAATTCAGTGTGGTCTGGGAGATGGGTGACTTCCAATTCAAATGATTTGGCAATAGTCATAAAACTTGCGCTGATTTGAGGAATTAAACTTATTATAGTAGAATGAATAAGGAAGAAGCGAAATTTGGCTAATTACAAGCCCCCGGTAAATCAGTAAAATTTAATCATCAAAAAGTCAGCCTAACCCAATATAAAATCAACGCTCACTTCTAAATCAGGAAAAGCCAGCGGCGCAACTTGTTGACCGCGCCAAAACTTGAGCATTAAACTATAACCGTTCGGGCCCGGCTGACGGTAGACTTCCAAACAATTTTCTACTAAATCTACCAGCCAAACTTCCTGAATGAGCGATCGCGCGTAAATGGATACTTTCACATCTCTGTCATAATCAACCGTACTATCTGAAACCTCAACTAACAGCAAAACTTCAGACGGTACTGGATGGGCTGTGGCGTAGTAATCAGCGCGAGGTTGCAGCAATACAACATCCGGTTGAGGTTCAGTGCGCTCCGTCAACTGGATAGGGTCTTGGGCACGTATAATCGCACGTCTTCTCTCCAAATCCGAGAACACAGCGATCAGAGGCTTAACAGAACTTGCGTGACGAGTACCAATTGCAGCCATTTTAACAATCTCTCCTTCTATGAGTTCTACCCGATCGCCCTCGGAGAGAATACCCGCCTCAGTCATCAAATGATATTCTTTTACTGTAAATAACCGTTTTTGAAGCTGAACAGACATATAACTATTCTCCTTGTTTGCAGCTTACCTAAATTTACCATAAAAAAAACCGCCCCAAACAGATAATGTACTTCCTTGTAGATATTGAATCCTGCTGGTTATGGCAATTACTTCTCTAATTTCTCTACAGTTTCACTATTAATTATTCTTGCTCTTCCCGAACAGGGTTTTTGGGATAATAATTATTTCATTACCCCTTGACGATAGCTAGACAATCATCTTTCATTGCAGGCTAGGTACGATGTTTCCCGACGCGCACAGAAGAAGACGATACAGTTTGTACCGTTTGGGCTTTGGGCCAATACAGAGATTGCTGTTGTTCTTGTCGGTGAGCATCTTTAACTCTGAGCGAGAAGAGCTGGGAGCATCCCGATTTTGCAAATATACAAAAGTATGATAAGGTGCGCCGCTTTTGGGGAAAAGCGACACTTAGCTTC
>NZ_JAUBTI010000173.1:0-7757 GCF_036702415.1 Microcoleus sp. D3_18a_C4
AATTTAACAGGCTTCTCAATTCACATATCATTTCCCGTCTGTTTTGTCAACTCCTGATACTGAACCGACGCCCTAGATTCTTTCCTGATGAAGTAGATTCAGTACAAACATTTCGTGAGGGGGCTGTACGGCAAGTTTCAGTCAATGCCTATGAACGAGAGCCTAAAGCTCGACAAAAATGTATTGATTATTACGGTTCTAGTTGCTATATTTGTGATTTCGATTTTGGCAAAACTTTTGGACAACCAGGAAAAGGTTTCATTCATGTTCATCATCTAAAACCCCTTTCAGAAATTGCAGAAGAGTATGAAATTGACCCTATAAAAGATTTGCGTCCTGTTTGTCCAAATTGTCACGCTATGATTCATCGTCGTTCACCACCATTTAGTGTTGAAGAAATCAAGATGTTGTTGAATTCTGCTCGTGGTTCTACTATCTAATATGTGGGGCTTGCTGAATAAGCCGATCGCAAACCCAGACCACGCAATATGCGCTATATTCAGCAAACCCTAATTACTATCAACGGGGTTTTAAACCCAGTTTTCTAATAAAATGCCTACTGTCGGCGAATCATAGCCATCACAGCATCAACCGTAAGTTCCGGGAGAATACCTAAAACTGGTAAAATATCTGCACCCGAACAGATTATAGGTAGCTCCTCACCCTGCCATACCCAAACTTGTTGGTGAGAGATATCGATTAGCCATGCTAATTGCGTGCCGTTAATGAGGCAGTGGAGGATCTTATTCTGCAATTTTAAAGTGCTTTGATCCGGCGATAGAATTTCAATTAACCAATCCGGTGCGCCGTTAAGTGGTCCGTCTTCATCGGTAAGCCGATCGCCTGCTACAATCGCTATATCTGGTACTGGCGAGTAGGGAAGTACCAAGCAACGCAACTCTGGTATCGCTTCAAATCGATCAGTCCGATCGTTGATATAGTTAACCAAGTTGTGTTGCAGTCGCGAATGAAAAAGGGTTGGCATAGTTTTTTGAACCGCTCGTCCCAGAATAAATTCCCATGCAGGCGAGGATTCAATATCCGGTTGAGCGAGGAAGTCTGTTAATGAAAGTGTTGCGATCGACTCAATCATATTTTTTTGTCGAACCTCACTGTACTTATTATCTAGATTAAATCCCCGACTTCGTAGAAGTTGTCGGGGATTGAATTGTTCTGTTTGACTCCAGATAGCACCTACCGGGAGTCAAAAGCACTACTACTTCGCAGCTTGACGCTCTTTTGCCGCCTTAATCACTTCTTCAGCGATGTTATTCGGACAAGGAGCATAGTGCGAGAAAGACATGGAAAACTGACCGCGGCCAGATGTCATAGTACGCAAGTCGCTAATGTAACCAAACATTTCGCTCAACGGTACATCTGCCTTGATCCGCGCTCCTGTTTGGCCTGTCTCCTGAGATTTCATCATCCCCCGGCGGCGGTTGAGGTCGCCGATCACGTCGCCCATGTAATCATCTGGAGTGAATACATCGACATTCATAATCGGTTCGAGCAACTGAGGCCCGGCTTTCGGCAGAGACTGCCGATAGGCCGCTTTGGCAGCAATTTCAAAAGCCATTGCTGACGAGTCAACGGGGTGGAAACCGCCTTCTAGAAGCGTGAATTTCAAGTCTAGGCAGGGGAATCCGGCCAAGACGCCTTTGTCGATGCAGCTTTCAAAGCCTTTTTCGACCGCTGGCCAATATTCTCTCGGCACACTACCACCTGTCACTTTTGACTCAAACTGGAAGCCACTTCCAACCTCACCAGGCTCGATCACATAGCCAATTTTGGCAAATTGACCGGAACCACCTGATTGCTTTTTGTGGGTGTATTCGTCTTCGAGGCGCTTGGTAATCGACTCGCGGTAGGCTACCTGTGGTTCGCCGACTTCTACTTCGATACCGTGGGTGCGCTTGAGAATGTCTACTTTGATGTCGAGGTGTAACTCGCCCATCCCCTTGAGAATCGTTTCGCCGCTTTCTTGATCCGTCACCATGTGGAAAGATGGGTCTTCTTGCACCATCTTGGTGAGGGCTGCTCCCATTTTTTCTTCGCCGCCTTTTTGTTTCGGTTTGACCGAAATCGAAATAACGGGATCGGGGAATACCATCGGCTCTAGGGTGGCGGGATTTTTGGGGTCGCAGATGGTGTGTCCGGTGCGGACGTTTTTCATACCGACGATCGCCACAATGTCTCCTGCTTGCGCGGATTCAATTTCTTCGCGAGAGTTGGCGTGCATTTCCACCAAACGGCTGATGCGCTCGGTTTTGCCTGTGGCGGTGTTGAGTACGGTGTCACCCTTGGACAACTTACCGGAGTACAGGCGCGTGAAGGTTAAAGCACCGTAGCGATCGTCCATGATCTTAAACGCGAGTGCCCGCAATGGCCTGTTGGGATCGACGAGCGCAAACTCGCCGGTTTCCTCGCCATCGAGATCGACTTCTGGCTGCGGTGTGACTTCCATCGGGTTAGGCAGGTAGTCAACTACGGCATCCAGAACCAACTGCACGCCTTTGTTTTTAAACGATGAGCCGCAGTAGGTGGGGAAAAATGCCCGATCGCGAGTACCTTTGCGAATGCAGCGCTTGATGTCGTCGAGGCTCGGCTCGTTGCCTTCAAGATACTGTTCCATCACAGTGTCGTCTTGCTCGACTGCCAGTTCGATCAACTTTTCGCGCCAAGTTTCGACATCATCGACCATATCGGCGGGAACATCTTTAATTTGATAGTTCAGGGGATCGCCGGAATCATCCCAGATCCAGGCTTTGCGGGTCAGCAAATCGACTACGCCGCAAAACTTTTCTTCTATGCCGATCGGCAAGACCATTACCATCGGTTTAGCGCCAAGGATTTTATCAACTTGCTTGACAACGCGGTAAAAATCTGCACCGGTGCGATCGAGCTTGTTGATGTAGATGACGCGAGCGACTTTGGAATCGTTAGCGTAGCGCCAGTTGGTTTCAGATTGCGGTTCAACTCCACCCGAACCGCAGAACACACCAATGCCACCATCGAGAACTTTCAAAGAACGGTAAACTTCGATCGTAAAATCGACGTGTCCCGGAGTATCGATGATGTTGAGCTGATGCTCGTTCCAGAAGCAGGTGGTAGCAGCGGACTGAATCGTAATACCGCGCTCTTGCTCCTGTTCCATGAAGTCAGTAGTCGCCGCGCCTTCGTGAACTTCACCAATTTTGTGGATTTTACCTGTCAGTTTCAGGATTCTTTCAGTTGTGGTGGTCTTGCCAGCATCTACGTGGGCGAAGATGCCGATATTTCGATAACGAGTGAGATCTTTCATAATTACTGTTGAGATTAAATGCGACGAACCGTCGGCGACCACCTGCAAGCGTAACCAGCGAGGAATCAATGTTGCCTTAGGCGCCAGTACAGGCTAGATTTTCTTTCCCCTGTTTCTGGCAGGACTATCTTAATTTTGACACTTCCCCGTCATTCCTGCGAAGGATTCTTGGTGCGATCAGTACGGGAATCCTTACAATCGATAAAAATAACCCAGACCAAGCTGAAAAACCCGGTTTCTTTGGTCGGAGAAGACCGGGCGGTTGAAACCGCGTCTACACAAACAAAACCTGCCTCCGCAGGTTGAAGACCGGGCGATTTAAATTGCGTTATTTTATTCAGTCCTCGGAGGCGGACTTCGTTTTTGTATAAGCGGTTTCAACCGCCGTCTAAGTCAAAATCGACCCACTCATCATCCGCTGATATCTCCGCTCCAATTCATCCCGCACCACCGGCCACTGATTCAAACTTTCATCATTTTCAATTACCATTTGAGCCGCCGCCCTCGCCAACTCCAAAACCTCCTGATCCTCCACCAAACTCGCCAAAGCAAAATCCGGCAAACCCGACTGCCGAGTTCCCAAAACCTGACCAGGCCCGCGCAATCTCATGTCCATTTCCGCAATAAAAAAACCATCTTGAGATTGTTCTAAAACCTTCATTCTCTGCATAGCTTCCGCCGATTTGGAACCGGGCATTAACAAACAATAAGAACGGTTGCTGCCCCGACCGACTCTACCCCGCAACTGGTGCAGTTGCGACAGTCCAAAACGCTCAGAATTTTCAATGAGCATTACCGTGGCATTCGGCACGTCTACTCCCACTTCGACCACAGTAGTAGATACTAAAATATCCGTTTCTTTGTCCCGAAACTTAGAAATTGCTTCATCTTTGTCAGCACTGCTCATCCTGCCGTGGAGCAAACCCACCTTAAACTCAGGAAATACGCTTTTTTGCAGTTTCTCTTGTTCCTCAATAGCCGATCGCACATCCAACTTTTCCGACTCCTCCACCAGCGGCAGCACCACATAAACTTGACGCCCGCTCGCCACTTCCCGCCGAATCAAATCGTAAGCTTGAATGCGTTCTTTGGCAGACAGTACAGTGGTTTGAATCGCCTGCCTACCGGGGGGAAGTTCATCAATTTGACTCACATCTAAATCCCCGTGCAACGTCAGCGCCAGCGTCCGGGGAATGGGAGTTGCCGTCATCGTCAAAACGTGGGGAGCTTCGCCTTTTTGCTGCAATTTAGCGCGCTGCTGTACACCGAATCTGTGCTGTTCGTCAATTACCGCCAAACCCAATTTATGGAAATTTACCGTATCTTGAATTAGCGCGTGAGTTCCCACTAAAACGGGCAATTCTCCGGTTTCTAACTGGTTGTGAATTTCTCGGCGCTTGGCTACTTTTGTCGAACCAGTTAACAGTTCAACAGACAAGTGCATCAAATTAAACCAACCTACCAATTTGCGGTAATGCTGTTCTGCTAAAACTTCTGTCGGCGCCATTAAAGCGGCTTGATAGCCGGATTGAATTGCTGCTAGCATTGCCACGACGGCTACTACGGTTTTGCCTGCGCCGACATCGCCTTGCACTAATCTGTTCATCGGTTGCGACGAAGCTAAATCGTTGAGGATGTCATTAATTACTCTTTCCTGAGCATTCGTCATCGCAAAGGGCAAGATTTCATAAAAATGTTCGATCAATTTGCCAGTAGGAAGGATGACTGCACTAGCTTGAGCTTTTCTTTGGGTTTGGCGGCGCTTTAAAAGTCCTAATTGCAGGTAGAAAAATTCGTCAAAAACTAAGCGACGGCGAGCGGCGGCCAAACAATCTCGATCGAGCGGAAAGTGAATATTAGTCACGGCATCGGCTAAACCCATTAAACCGTAACGCTCGCGCAAATCCTCTGGTAGCGATTCTGGCAACATTTTCGCCGCCGGCATTGCAGCCAAAATCGATCGCCTCACCGAACCAGCATCCACCCCCTCAGTCAGCGGATAAACTGGTATCAGGCGGCCGACTTTCATTGATTCGATCGCACCCTCGGAGTCGTCTAATACTTCTAACTCAGGATTTTCTAAAGTAATTCCATATTTACCCTGCTTCACCAACCCGGAAGCTGCCAGCACCGCACCTGTACAATACTCGCGCTTTTTGAATTCTTGCCAACCGCGATTGCTATAGCGAGGGCCTGCAAAAAAACGACTAATTTTTATCTCTCCGGTGCGGTCTTTTAAAATTACTTCTAATATGGTTAACTTCTTATTCTTCGGACTAGAAAAGCAATTGCAGCGCTTTACTTCAGCGATTAAAGTGACAGTTTCCCCAGCTACGAGTTCGCGAATTTGTACTTGCTTTGCATAGTCGATGTGGTTGCGGGGATAGTAGTAAAGCAAGTCGTATACAGTATATAAACCAAGTTTGACCAAGCGGTTGCCGTTGGCGGGGCCGATGCCGGTGACGCGGGTTAACTGTTGGTCAAGAGTCAGGCTTGGTGGTGCGGCTGCTGTACTCAGGGGTGCAGTTCGGGGAACGGAAACTGCTGGGGCGGTTGGTTCGGAAGCGTTTGCGTTTGCGGGTCTGACTTGTCGTGCTTGTTCTTGCTGGTGGCGAGTTTCTTGTTCCCAAACTTGCTCCAATTGCCTCAGAAAACTGACGGTAATGGCGATCGAATGCTGGCGCTGTTCGAGATCCTTCTGAGGGTAGATGTCAAATTCAGCGGCTAGTTGTCTGGCTCGATCGCGCGAAGAAGCCGCCACAGAACCTGCCAACTGTCTCAAACTCAGGCCCAGAAACTCGCTGAAGCGGTATTGACTGCCTTGGATGTCGTTAAATCCGCGATCGGCTTCTACTGAAAGAGCTTTTTGCAATCGCTGCCATTCTGGTTGGTTATTAGTCATCAGTCATTAGTTATTAGTCATTAGTCATTAGTCATTAGTCATTAGTCATTGGTCATTAGTCATTAGTCATTAGTCATTAGTCATTAGTCATTAGTTATTAATCATAGCTCAAGAATTCCCGACAACTGCCAACTGCCAACTGACAACTGTCAACTGCCAACTGACAACTGACAACTGTCAACTGACAACTGTCAACTGCCAACTGACAACTGACAACTGTCAACTGACAACTAACAACTGACTAATCTTCAAACCAACTCGATCGCCAAGCCGACTCAGCCTCCACCACAGCGAGTTCCCGCTGCTTTTTCTGGTAATCGCGGCCCAGCGAGTTCAACTTTACAGAGAGGTTACGAATTTGCTGGCGCCAAGCCGAGGTTCCCGCATCGGCAAACTCTATTTCCGATAGCCGCAGTTTAATCGCTGTAATGTGCAGCGCCCTACTACCAAAGGTTGTTGCCGCCAATTTTCGCGATGCTGATGAGGCATCGGTTTCAATGATTAAGTTTAATAAGTTAGGCGGCCCGGCAACACTATCGCCGGAGGATTCAGCTTGAGAAGCAGCTTCGAGAACCGGTTCTGGTAATTGACTCGGCAAGATTCCCGACTGTTGCAGCAAGCGGTTGGTGTCGCGAGAAAGCAGCTTGAGTATATGGACGATCGACTTTTCAATACTATTTTGCCAGCGTGCCAAACTTTCTGGGGAATTGGCACTTGGCAATTGATAATTTGCCAAGGAAAATAGATAGTTAATGGCGGAAACTTGGTTTTTTTCCTGTTCGTCTTCTTCCTGTTCGTCTTCTTCGTCTTCCTCTTCTTCCTCTTCGTCTTTGTCGAAGTCGTCTTCGTCTTCCTCTTCGTCTTCCTCTTCCTCTTTCTCTTTCTCTTTCTCTATTTCTTCCTCTGCTTGTGATTCAGTCACCAGCGATCGCAATTTTTCCTCCGACGCCACAGCCAAAGCCCTTACAGACTGCTGCATTTTTTGCCGCCCATCGAAGGACAACTTGAGAAACGACTCCGGTACTGCTTGAGTGCAAAGGTGATAGCAAGCCAAAATTAACTGCTGCCGCACCGCTTGCCCCAACGCCGTTAAATAACCTTCGTAGGTACTGCGAAACTCCAAATTCAAGGCTGCTAAAGCCTCTTCGAGTCCTGCCAAATCTTGCTCTATTCTCTCTCGGGGTCGCACCATATCTCTCGTATAAAATTAAAATATAGCAATCCCAAGTCAGTTAGGAACGTGGTTCAGGCTTCTAGCTTGGACGGGCAAGATGCCCATCCCACAAATCATTTAGGATTGCTATAGGACTTATATCATTTCCGGTAACACCGGAATGATTTTTACTGTTGACGGTTGACTGTTGACGCCGTGAACGCCGTGAACGCCGTGAACTCTAATTTACTATTCCGATGCTAACGGATTTGATATTACGCAAGTTTTCCATTTTTACGCTGTCTGTAGTAGTAAGGTTTGCAGTGTTAGAGTCGATAGGGGCATTTCTACCCCTACCTCTCGTTCAGAACGGAACGTGATGCTTTCGCATCATTCCGCTC
>NZ_JAUBTI010000174.1:0-7570 GCF_036702415.1 Microcoleus sp. D3_18a_C4
GGGCGGGACGCCCATCCCACAATAACAATTAAAATTGTAAGTTATTTAATTCGCGATCCTTAGAGATGAAGAGTGTTTCTGTGGAAACTTGGGTTTTCCTAGATTTGTAGTGGAAACGGTAGTGTGAGCGTCTGGCTCAAGCGGGCTTTCCTCCCCGCACTAGAGAAATTTTTATTATTCTTATCACCTCAAGTTAAGCATTTATTTAAGTTAGTCTCTCATCTCCCAATCTGTTACCAAGCTTTTTACCTACGGCTGTTTCTCTCGAATCATTGCGGATTGGTATAGTTAGTCTAGATATTAAAAACATATCAGCGAGACAAAGGTTAAGGACAGCTAGTGATGGTAATGAGTGTGAATCGAGACAACTGCGGGCTAAGTACGGAAATAATTACAGGTCGGATTTTGCGGTGGGGGCAGTTGAAAGTAAACAAGCTAACCGCCAGTTCGATCGGGGGAATTGTTGCTGGCTTTCTGAGTTTTGCCCTGCCGGTGCAAGCTTTGCAGGTAGTTGTGACGCCGGCAAATCCCCAACTGGGAGATACGCTGTCAGTAATGATTCAGGTTGACGGTAACGGCGGGGAAACTCCAACAGTTTCTCTACAGCAAAAAAACTACCCCGCGTTTCCGATCGGCAACGGTCGCTTTCGGGCCCTGCTACCGACGACGCCGCTAGAGAAACCCGGTGCCCGCCAACTCCAAGTCGCAGGTGACGGACAAGTGCAGAAGTTGAGCGTGCAAGTGCGCGATCGCAATTTTCCCACCCAATCCATCTGGCTACCGCCTGGGAAAGACAGCGAAGGTACAGATGCTGAATTCGATCGCGTAGACGCATTTAAAGCACTCGTGACACCCGAAAAATTTTGGGACGGCAAATTGTTGCGCCCCAACTCCGGCGAAATTACCACTATTTACGGAGTTCGCCGATACTATAATGGGGTATTTGCTCAGGACTACTACCACCGCGGCGTCGATTACGCGGGTGCTTACGGTTCCCCTGTAGTCGCACCGGCAGCAGGTCGGGTATCTCTAGTGGGACGCGAATCCCAAGGGTTCAAAATCCACGGGAACGTCGTTGGTATCGACCACGGTCAAGGGCTAGCAAGCATTTTGATGCACCTCAGCCGGATTGATGTCAAGGAAGGCGATTTTGTGAAAGCAGGTCAAGTAATTGGTACTCTGGGGTCAACGGGGGCTTCGACAGGCCCTCACCTGCACTGGGGACTTTACGTGCATGGGCAGTCGGTCGATCCTGTACCTTGGCGGCTTCAGGGAGTTGAGTAGGAGTTTTTACAGGTTTTGACGGATAAAGCAGTCAATTATGGGGTAAGTTTGTGGCTGGGGTGTGCAGATAACTGTGATGGGTTATCA
The DNA here is from genome assembly GCF_036702415.1 of Microcoleus sp. D3_18a_C4. Lineage (NCBI taxonomy): Bacteria > Bacillati > Cyanobacteriota > Cyanophyceae > Oscillatoriales > Microcoleaceae > Microcoleus > Microcoleus sp. D3_18a_C4. The sequence continues at coordinate 1,372 of NZ_JAUBTI010000174.1, forward strand.
GTATTGAGTTAGGATTTATATAAAATTTCTCAACTCAACTCTCAAAACTTGAATCTCAAGACGCTAACAATCGCGTCTTCACAAAACTTTATTGATGATGCCGTTGAGCGGGGACGCATATATGAGTATTGAAAAAATTGTTGAACAGGCTTTGCAGGATGGCTATTTAACGCCGTCTATGGAAGCTGAGGTGGGACGGATCTGCAATACGGCTTCGGAATTGTCGATCGAAGAGTACATGGCTCTCGATCGTCTCATGGGATCTTTGTTGACTGGCGAAGTTGTGGTTCTGCCACGCAAACAGTTCATCAACGTGATGGAAGAGTTGGTACTCAGCGATGCGATCGCTAGAGTGGCAGAAATTGAGGCGACGAGTGACCTTAGTCTGGATGTGGGAGATATTGCAGCTTATGCTTTAAATAGGCTGCCACCTCTGTACGCTACGACGGAAGAGGGAGCTCATTTTCAAAGGGCCAGGGCTAAAGAGCAACTTCACGATTTGATTTCCAAAGAAGTCAACGCAGCGATCGCCCGCAACTTGGATCGGCCCGACACCCCAAACCCCACAGCTTTGGGCAAGTCTTCGGGAAACGAAGTTCTTTCACAGCTAAGCACTTGGCTGCAAGCTAACGCCACTAATTTTGAGCCGCAGCCTTAGTACCACCCCAATAGCTCTATTTTAGATTAAGTCGATCCCGCTCAATTCAGAAAGCGGGATTTTTAGTTTCCGCAGCGCCCAAGATTCATCAGAAGGCAGAAGCCAGAAGGCAGAAGCCAGAATTCAAGAACAAAAAATTAAAATTTAAGAGTTTTTATTTGATGTAAAAAATAAAAAACTCCCTCTTCCTTCTTCCTTGTTCCTGACATCCGTTACATCCGTTACATCCGTTATAAAATCCGTTGCCGAACTTCCTTCTTCCTTCAAACGATTAATTGCTGCTGTCAGAAGACTCAGCCGAAGGGCCAGCGGTAACTTTTGTCTCTCGCTTTTCGCGTTTTTTCCGTTCCGCTTGGATGACATCTTGAAGCACTATTCGCGCTTGGGCCATTTTTTCCAAATTGCTGCGGTACAAATCTAAATCTTTGCTAACTTTGTCTTCTGGCAGGTGCAAGGCCGCACTGACTTTGGCGATCGCATCGTTTCGCGTGTCTTGGTCTTTTACCAAGTTAGGGTCAGCTTTTTCTAATAGCGAGAACAAACCGATCGCGAACAAGCGGCTGTACTTAAATTGAGGGTTGCTGGCGATCGCCCCTAAAGACGCTTGCAAATCCGCTGTATCTTCAAAGCTGGTCGAGCGATCGATCCACGAGAGCAACTCTTGCCCGGAAAGTCGATCTGCCACGCTTTCCAAGCGCTGAGCGTCTTGCTTGTAGCGCTCTGGATCGTCTTCTAGGGACTTGCACAAAGCGTTAAAAATCGAAACTCTGTCGGCTTCTGGGGCGTACCCAAGCATGAATCGATCGAAAGCTGTCACTACACCCAAAGCATAAATCGGGTCGTATTGAAAATCGGCATTCGCCGAAAGCAAGTGCATTTCTACCATCAACTCTTCCACCACTCGACGGTAAATTGAGTTGATCGGTCGAGTGTGAATCGTATAGAAACTTCGCTTAGTATCTGAAACAGTACGGTTATTGTTCACCTGAGTCTTATAGATAAATAATTTTGCCGTAGCGGGCGTGCCAGCGCGGCGTGAGTAAAGTCGGGGGAGTCTCTCTGCGATCGGGCTGACAAAAATTGCCAGTTTTTTAAGCGTTGCCGCCGGATTGCGAGACAAAATTTTATCTAAAAATATTTTACGCGCGATCGGCAGCAACAATTAATATGTCGCAATATGAGGGAAAAAACCCAGTATCTTTACAATCATAGCTCTTCTGGGATCGCTCATAAATCTCATCTTCTGACTTGCCCAGCCTTGATATGGTCTTACATATCACAATAACTTTTTCTTGTCAATCACTAATCCTCAAAAAACAAACATGACAATTTCTCCTGAATTAATAGCTTTAGCCCAGTACATGGCGGGCGAATTTGACAACCGAGAACAAGCGCTAGCAGAGCCGGCGTGGTACGTCCACCTTCGTATGTGGCAAAGACCACTACCCGTTCCTTTATTTTCCGAACCCAGCATTGCCCTGTTTGCCGAACAAGCCAACATTCTGGAATTAGACAAGCCATACCGCCCCCGCATCGTGCAACTGAGGCACTCACAGATAGCGCCAGGACTTATCGAAGCTCAGTATTATATGTTCAACGACATTGCAGCCGTCAAAGGAGCCGGTTGCAACCCCGACTTGCTGGGAAAGCTAACGAAGGAGCAAATCCAACTCCTCCCCGGCTGCACCCTGTCGGTTGCGGTGCAAAATTTAGCCTCAAACGGCTATCGTTTTCGGGCATCATTGCCGGAGGGCACTCGCTGCGGCTTTGCCTACGGGGGGCAAAATTACCAAGTAGACTTGGGATTTGAAGCCGCAGCCGAGGAGTTTCTCAGCTATGACAAAGGAATAAGCCCCACGACAGGCAAGGCTATCTGGGGAGCATTAATGGGCCCTTTTAGATTTGTCAAGCGTCAGGATTTTGCTGCTGAGATATTGGGTTGAAGCAAGAAGCAATAAAAAAGAAGGAAGAAAGATTTAGTTATCTAGGAGAGAAGGCAAGACTTTACCTTGACGTATTCTTCTACTTCAGTTTTTTTGTGAACGTCTCAACCGATACTTTTTTGCTAACATTTGCTAACAAATACATAAGTTGAGATCATATCTCAACCAAGGCGTATCAACCGATGCCCGTAGAAATTTCTACAAGCACTTATATTCTTGCCTTCAGCTTGGTTATCGCTTACAGCTCTTAGCCAATCTGATTATTTGCTTTGATAATGTAGAGGCAACTTATTTATATAGCGGTTGCGTACTACCAAGGTTTTTCACCTACATCTGAGTGGCTAAATTCATTCTATATGACATGAAGACCCGAAGGCAAATGTAAGTGATTGTTAGCAAATGTCAGAAAAAGTCTTACTGTTAATCAACCTTTCAAGAAAGTAAGAAGGCAGAAGGAAGCAGGCAAAAATTTACCTGCTTCCTGTTCTTCTGCTGGGTTTCTGCGCGCTTGTGAGTCTCAAGCTTAAATTACCCGCGACACTGCAACCGATGCCAGCAGGATCGCTCAACTTGCGCGCGGCACCCCCTCTAGAGCTTCTTCTTCCGTTTCAAAGATTTCAAACACAGAATCCATCATGGTGACTTCAAACACCAGTTTGGCTTCTGGATGAACATTGCAAATGCGGAAACTTCCCTTAACTTTATCCGCATCCCGCATACCTGCTACAAGTGAGGTCAGGCCAGAACTATCGATAAAGTTAACCTGACCAAGATTCACTACGACATGGCGGCTGAGTTTGGAAATACACTCTTGCAACTTGAGGCGGAATTGCCAAGCTGTAGTGATGTCCAACCGTCCCGTCGGTGCTAAGACGATAACTGTTGTACCGTCTTGAAGCGTGTGGGTTTTTTGATCAATATGAATCACTGACCCTTCCCTCAAATTTATTATCTATCGCGGTGGTTACTGTCCCAGTAGTTTAACTCAGGTCGGTGACTGCTGAGGCATCCAATTCGCCCAATCTTGCGGTTTTAAGAACTTGGAGTAGAGTTCGGCTTCGGGAGAGTTGGGTTCGGGCTCGTAACAGTATTCCCAGCGTACCAAAGGCGGCAGGGACATGAGAATCGATTCTGTGCGTCCGTTGGTTTGCAAGCCAAAGGTCGTGCCTCGATCGTACACCAAGTTAAATTCAACGTAACGGCCGCGGCGGTAAAGTTGGAAATTACGCTCGCGATCGCCGTATTCTTTCGATCGGTGCTTTTCAATTATGGGGGTGTAAGCCGGCAAAAATGCCCGGCCGCAGTCCTGTACGAAGGCGAACAGCGACTCCCAAGTCCTAGGTTCCGGCATCCCAATGTTGTTGCTGCACTCAGCGGCCTTGCCTTTGACATGATGGTCGCGGTAAAGCGCGCCTTGAGCGCTTTGGTAGTCAAAAAACAGGCCGCCCACGCCGCGGGTTTCTTGGCGGTGGGGGAGGTAGAAATATTCGTCGCACCAGAGTTTAAAGGTCGGATAATATCCGGGATGGTGGCGATCACAAGCTGCTTTCAGAGTTTTGTGAAAATGAGCTGCATCCTCAGCCAACGGGTAATAAGGAGTCAAATCCACACCGCCGCCAAACCACCAAATCGGGCCAGCCTCAAAATAGCGGTAATTCAGGTGAACCGTAGGCAAGTAGGGATTGCGGGGGTGCAGCACCATCGAAGTGCCTGTTGCATAGAAATCGTGACCGGCAGCTTCTGGGTGCTTTGCCAGAATCAAAGCCGGCAAACTTTCGCCCCACACTTGGGAAAAATTGACTCCCCCTTGTTCAAACACATCGCCTTCGCGCATGACGCGAGAACGTCCGCCCCCGCCTTCGGATCGTTCCCAAGAGTCCTCCTTAAATTTGCCAACGCCATCGAGCTTTTCGAGGGATTGACAAATTTCGTCTTGTAGGGTTTTCATAAATTGGCTGACTCTAGCTCTAGAGTCAGCGGGCGGCAAAAACGGGGAAGTGGCGGTTTTAAGTGTTGTAGAAACTGTCATAAAATTTTCTGTTGTCAGATTTGAGTTTTAGATGGGCGATGAATCCCAAATCCAGTCGTCATGTAATTATGCCACCGCAGGTCTGCAAATGATCGCTATGAAGTTACATTAAAAAATAGCAATAAAAATATACTTAAACCTGCGATCGAAAATTCGCAAACCCAATTGCAGAGCTATGGTGGAGAACACAATGCCCAATACACTCGATGTTAGTTCAGTCTTAGAAATCCTGCGACCCGTGCAAGACCCCGAACTGCAAAAGAGTTTGGTGGAATTGAACATGATTCGTAACATAAAAATTGACGGCGGTGTCGTCAGTTTTACTTTAGTGCTGACAACGCCTGCTTGCCCGTTGCGAGAATTTATTGTCGAAGATTGCCAAAAAGCGGTCAAACAGTTGCCAGGAGTCGAAAAAGTGGCGGTGGAGGTGACAGCCGAGACGCCGCAGCAAAAGGGAGTGGTCGATCGCCAAGGCATTGAAGGCGTTAAAAATATTATCGCAATATCCAGCGGCAAAGGTGGCGTCGGCAAAAGCACGGTGGCGGTAAACGTGGCAGTAGCGCTGGCGCAAACCGGCGCTAAGGTGGGTTTGCTGGATGCGGATATCTATGGGCCCAACGACCCCAATATGTTGGGTCTGGGGGACGCAAAAGTGATGGTTAGGGACGGTTCAAGCGGGGAAAGCCTCGAGCCCGCCTTCAATTACGGCGTCAAATTAGTGTCGATGGCGTTTTTAATTGACAAAGACCAACCCGTGATTTGGCGCGGCCCGATGTTGAACGGGATCATCCGGCAGTTCCTCTACCAGGTGAATTGGGGCGATTTAGACTATTTGATTGTCGATATGCCTCCGGGTACTGGAGACGCGCAGTTGACAATGGCGCAAGCGGTGCCGATGGCCGGTGTCGTGATCGTGACCACGCCGCAGACAGTGGCTTTGTTGGACTCTCGCAAGGGTTTAAAGATGTTCCAGCAGTTGGGAGTGTCGGTGCTGGGAATTGTGGAAAACATGAGCTATTTTGTGCCGCCGGATATGCCCGACAAGCAATACGATATTTTCGGTTCCGGTGGCGGGGAAAAGACTGCTGCTGAGTTGGGAGTGCCGCTGTTAGGCCGCATTCCGCTGGAAATTCCGTTGCGGGAAGGTGGCGATTCGGGGGTGCCGATCGTCGTGGGACAACCGGGTTCTGCTTCAGCTAGGGAGTTGCGGGCGATCGCGGGTCGCATTGCCGGTAAAGTTTCCGTAGCAGCCTTAGCCTAACTCACATCTTGGATTGTTAATCAGCTTTTGATGGGCGGGCGTCCCGCCCACCCCCTACTCCCCACAAGAAACCTGTTGAGTGTGTGGAACAGGCATCTTGCCTGTTGAGTGTGTAGAACAGGCATCTTGCCTGTTGAGTGTGTGGAACAGGCATCTTGCCTGTTGAGTGTGTGGAACAGGCATCTTGCCTGTTGAGTGTGTGGAACAGGCATCTTGCCTGTTGAGTGTGTGGAACAGGCATCTTGCCTGTTGAGTGTGTGGAACAGGCATCTTGCCTGTTGAGTGTGTGGAACAGGCATCTTGCCTGT
>NZ_JAUBTI010000175.1:0-7458 GCF_036702415.1 Microcoleus sp. D3_18a_C4
GCTCGCGTATTGTACAATACGCGAGCGGGGACGCTCGCACTACAATAAAAAAAATGCTTTTTACAACACTGAGATGCTCCCGGTTTGTAGTGAGGAATTTAGTCTTTAAAAGAAGGACTGAACTCCTCACTACAAACGGTTAATTAAGATCGATCGGAAATACCCATTCTTTATAATTGCTGTCGCGATTTTCGATAATCCCGGTTAGTTTGTCCAAAATCTTTTCGGTGATGGGTCGGTTTGTGGGCAAGTGATAGTTTTCTACTCGCTTAATTGGGGTAATTTTGGCTGCGGTTCCGCAGAGGAAAATTTCGTCTGCAATCAACAGTTCCGATCTATCAACGGGTCTTTCTGTGACTTCAATTCCTAAGTCTCTGGCGATTGTGATTACGCTGTCTCTGGTAATTCCTTCGAGAATATCTTGCTCGAAACCGGGAGTAACTAATTTACCGTTTCTGGCGACAAATATGTTCATTCCTGAAGCTTCGCTGACTTTTCCCTGAGTGTTCATCATAATTGCTTCGTCGAAGCCGGATTCTACTGCTTCGGTTTTGGCTAAAGCTGAGGTGATGTAAGCGCCGCTAATTTTACCTCTTAAGGGCAAACTGCGGTCTTCTTGGCGGTACCAAGAGCTAATTCTACAGTTGACTCCTTCTTTGGGCAAATAGTCGGAAAGTTCTAATCCGTAGACAAAAAAGTCGGTTTCTACGTTGTGCAGTCGGGGGGCAATTCCTAAACTGGATGTGTAGATAAAAGGGCGGATATAAAATGATTTTGTTGGTTTGTTTTTCTGGACAAAATCAATAATTATTTGTTGGATTTTGCTGGCTGGTAAATCGCAGTGGAGGAAGCTGGCACTTTGACTTAATCTTTGACAGTGGCGGTCTAATCTAAATAGCAAGATTCGATCGGCATTTTGGGGGTCGGGAATTCCCCGCAACCCGCCTAAAACTCCGGTTCCGTAGTGCAGTGCGTGGGTTGCTATGGAAATATTGGCGTCGGTAAAGGGGAGAAATTGGTTTTGAAAGTAGGCAATTGGTAGAAAACTATCCATGATTCAAGCTGGCGATGAGTTTGGCAGTCCGCGAGGAAAGCTGAATTTGGTTATATTACCATAAGTTATAGCATTTGAGATTTGAGATTGAGAATGACTGATTTCATAAGGGTTTGAAGCTTGCCTACAGTTAGATTGTTTTTTAAGACTGATATTATTCTTTTGTTGTGATATCAATTTATAAAATAATCTCAAGAGGGGTCACTTTGGTTGATAATTGTTTTGGCAAAAAGTGCGATCCTCTTCGTTGGCGTAGCCCCCGTAGGGGCGGGCTTCGCTAACGACTACAAACAAAAAATCAACCAAGGGGCAACAATGGCACGTAAATGTTTCATCATTGAAATGGGGATGGGTATAGACCAGCACGGGCAGGAACCGACTGTAGCCTGTGCAAGGGCTGTACGGAATGCGATCGCCCACAATGCTTTGCTGGGGGTCTGGGAAGTGGCGGGTTTGACTGACCCCAATCAGATGATTGTTGAGGTTAAGGTGGCTGTTCCTTACCCGGAACAAGTGCGGGAACAGGAGGTGTTGGCGGTGCTCCCTTTTGGCAGCAAAACTCTGATTGTGGAGCAAGGGGGCATGATTGTGCCAGGAAGGGCGATCGCCTCTCTGAATGATAAAAATGATGAAATGCTAATCGCTGTGGCGGCTGTGAGTGTTTTTGTGGACACTGAGGACTAATTAATTTTGTGTTGTTTGAATAAATCGCCCGATCGCACTTGCTTGTTTCCGCGATCGGGCGATCGAACGCCTGTCTGTTAAAAAATGATTAATTTAGACTAAGTTGTAGGATGCCCCTGAGATATGGCATGAAATATCGTAGAAAATCTGAGGCTCTGAGGCACGCTATAACTTAGTCTGTTCAACGGTAAGGTTTATTTGCGCCTACCTAGTTAATTTGGAAGTTTTAATGGATAATTTTTAATTGTTCAGGCGACCGGGTATGTAAGCGATCCAGCAAAACCCTACGATTAATAACAGCCACGTCGCTGTAATATTGCTGCCCAACAAGTTGCGGAGAAAATCTTCCCTTGTTCTCAAAAATTATAGGGTTTAAAAGAATTTATTGCTGTTCCCTCTCCGAACACAAAAGGTAGAGTGCGATCGCGTTTTAGGCGATCGGACTCTACCTCCTCTACCTCCTATTTGGGCTGGCTGGTATCTGCCAACATTTGGTTAACCATTTGCAAGTGCGCCTGAAGGTTCGGCAACTTCTGGGTGGCCCAAGCCTTCAAGTCGGAATCTTCTCCCTGTTGAGATTGTGCCTGAAACAAAGCAATAGCCTGATTGTGGCTCTCGATCATAGCCTGCTTGTAAGCAGTGTCAAAACTTGTACCGGAGAGTCCCGAAAGTCGCTTCATCAAAGCTGTGTTCTGGGTACTCATCTCGGTTGGCAGTTCTACCTTTTTTTGCATTACTAACTGCATCAGTTCTTTATTTGCTTGAGTGTGTTCCTCAACCATTTCTTGCCCGTATTGTTTCACACTAGCACTAGAACCGCGCTGCACTGCCAATCTGCCAAGTTCCACTTCCAGCATACCCAGTTGACCTGCTTGCATGACAAAGGTTCTGTCTCGGCTGCTGAGAGAATTAGGCGAGGTTTCGCCACCTGTTGGAGTGTTGGGAGAACGACCGGGAGTGTTGTTGGTGGGGGTATTTGGAGAACGGCCGGGAGTGTTGTTGGTGGGGGTATTTGGAGAACGACCGGGAGTGTTGTTGGTGGGAGTATTTGGAGTGTTGGGAGAACCGCTGGGATTGTTGTTGTTGTTAGGATCTGTAATAGGAGGTCCCGGAGAATTAGGATCCTTTAAGTCGTTATCAGCAAGCTCAAAAACTCGATCGCCCGACTGGTTGAAGCCGTTAATCTGGCGGTTTAATTCTGCGAATCCCGGCACAGCTATCAAGGAACTAACGCCGGCAATTCCGGCAACTGTTACCAATTTTTTGAACAAATTTTTGCGATTGAGTGAAGTCATGAATTTCTAAGCCTCTAAGTTGTTTTCAAAAGTCCGCGCGTGCGAAACTATCCCGTAGGGAATCGCCCGAAACTACCGATGGGATGGTGTACTGCCTTTCCGAAACAAGTTGATCAAACCAAAGGCGCCCAAGGCACCCAGCCACCCGAAATTGTTGGGGCTATCGCGCCGAGCACTCAAAACTCCAGAATTAGTATCAGCCGGCGTCGATGTGGTATTGGTTGTACCGGTTGTACCAGTTGTGCCGGTGCCTGTCGTACCAGTTGTACCGCTTGTGCCGGTGCCTGTCGTATCGGTTGTACCCGTTGTACCCGTGCCAGTCGTACCAGTTGTACCGCTTGTACCCGTTGTACCCGTGCCAGTCGTACCGCTTGTACCGCTTGTGCCGGTGCCAGTGGTATCGGTTGTACCGCTTGTACCCGTGCCAGTCGTACCCGTTGTACCGCTTGTACCGGTTGTATCGGTGCCACTCGTACCGCTTGTACCGGTTGTATCGGTGCCACTCGTACCCGTTGTACCGCTTGTATCCGTGCCAGTCGTATCCGTGCCAGTCGTACCCGTTGTACCCGTTGTATCCGTGCCAGTCGTACCCGTTGTACCCGTTGTATCCGTGCCAGTCGTACCCGTTGTACCCGTTGTATCCGTGCCAGTCGTACCCGTTGTACCGCTTGTACCGCTTGTATCGGTGCCACTCGTACCGCTTGTACCGGTTGTATCCGTGCCAGTCGTACCAGTCGTACCGGTTGTACCGCTTGTGCCTGTCGTACCGCTTGTACCGCTTGTACCGCTTGTACCGGCACCGCCACCAGCACCGCCGCCAGCACCGCCCGACTGGGCTGAAGCAGGCACTGCTAAGGAAACCGTTGCTAAACCTAAAGTACAAGCGCTTGCTAAAACAACTTTCAACAATTTAGAAGATTTCATGGTAATGCTTGCTTTTGCATAGAGTGCTGCGATCGCTTGTGATGCCAAAACCGCAGGGTCAAATTGACAGCGTAACGTGCAAATTTTCTAATCTTCGCTGCGGAATAATGAAGGTAAGGGAGCAAATTTAGTCCCGTTCCCTAGATGATTTTTCCCTGAGTAATTACACCGCGGCGTTAACAGTTTATAAGCTATTACGTATGCTTCAATTTCGCCATTCATCTTTAGGAATATTTGACAAAATGGCTTTTTATTTCAGGTGGTGGATGAAATTTGATTGAGCGGCCGACTAGCTCAATCAAAATTTGTGTACGGGGGATAAAAAGCGGGTTGATATGAAAAATTTTGGGTTGAGTAACGAGACATCTACGAATCAACCGGGTTTCTGGGACAAGCGGCCGCTTCTTCCTATGAATTTTCCCCGGATGCAGGTGCTTTGAGCCAGAAATTATTGATTTTGTCACCGTCAATTTTGGCTTAGCACTCCGCCAGATGAGTTAGTTTAAAAATTTTTTGAGCGCTATTTTTCCTTAACTTGCTGCTGGCAATTTTGCCCTGGTAGCATACAGATCAAACTTTCTCAGGAAACTAAAATATCTCAAAACGCCCGATCGACCGATCGGAGTCGCCATAACACCTGCAACCCGCTACCAGCAAGGGTTTTGACTGGGATTTGAGTTGCCTCAAACAGCAAGGCGAACTGAGGGCTATCCGAGTCGAAGCCGCGCGAGATTAAATCAACCAGCGGCGGCGCACTCGTCAGAATTGCTTGTGAGTGCGATCGGCTAAACTCTGATATAGTCAAGCGAAAACTATGCCAGAGAGCGCTTGTTCTCTAACACTTCCACAAGCAGACATCAAGTATGCTGTATCGAATTATTGCCAGAATTCGCTATCTAATGTTAATTGCTTTTTCTAAGTTCGCAAGTGAAAAAGCCGAAATCAGATTAATCGATGTTTGAGCAAGGAAATTACCCAAATCCTGCCCAACCAGCAACCGCAAGCCCATTGCCTTCTCGGTGCAGAATAAATTTAATATTACATCTGTCCTCAGACTGAGAAAAATGCGGTTTAAAACTTGCTTTTAGAGAGAGGAAAGTAGTTGCTTCTCGTATATAAGATTACATTTATGTTTAATAATTAGAGGTCATTATGCCAGAACAACAATTTGACACCTTACCTTCGGAAGCACAAGAACTCCCCCAAGGAGCTAAACAAATTTTTCAGGCTGCTTTTAAGAGCGCTAGCGAAGATGGAATGAGCGCAGATGGTGCTACTAGCGTTGCTTGGAACAGTGTAAAATCTGAATATGTTCAAGAAGGTGGCACGTGGCATCACAAGGGCGACGATACTAACCAAACCCGCAAATCAGTACAGTCGGGTGGCAATTAGTTATCAGCCAGTAGTAATATCGTGTCCGCTAACATAACCCCTATTCGCTGTGTAGTGAGGGCTTCATCCTCAAATTTTGATGAGAACCAAGAATCCTCACTACCAACCAATTGCAGTGACGTTATTCTAGCGGGCCTGATATCATGAGTCATTAGCAATCTACTCATCACTTGTGGTTAATGCTTGACGTTGATAGCTGTTGGAGATAGCTGTTGGAATCGCGGTGGTACAGAAGTTAATCGAGCCTGTTAATCGGGTGTCGCATATCCCATTGCAATTCGGCTAAAACGAGCAAGCTAAATACCATTATGGCTCCCGTAAATAGGAAAAGCCAACCGCCCGTGTAAGGTAAAATTAATATTCCCAACAGATGAAATAAACTTGCCGCTAAAAGCGCGCGCGATCGCACAGCAAATCCAGTCCCCAAATACCCAATTCCGCTCATTCCCAACCACAGGGGACAGAGATTCGCCAACACTTTTCCCCAACTGAGAAAAATTGCTAAATCGGTCAGCAGCAATCCTAATAACATTAGTATTACCCAACCGTAAAGCACCCAAATCAGGCGTTCTATTTTGACCCAAGAGTATGTCATGCTTACCATTGCTGCTGTACCTACGAGGCTGAGCGCTGACCACAAACCGGCTTGCAGCATCCAACTCACAGAAAAAAATTGTGCTGTGCCGAACATGGCTATTAACAGCAAGCTCCACAGCAAGCAAGTTCGATCGAGACAAGTATAAAATTGTGAATAAAATCGATCTTTACCAAGGGGAAACTGAACCTGCCAAAGCCCTTCTAAATCCTGAAGCTCGATGTTAAGCTGTTTCCGGCGCAGAGGGGGAACTGAATAATTAAAAAAGGTCATATCTGACACTATTAAAATTTACAATTATTTGCTTATGTACTATCTCACCAGCAATCGCTCTAATTGCAATCTGTCAATCGGATTAATCTAGTTAAGTGGATAATCTGCCGGCAGTAATAGTTATGCGCTCGCACCAGGTAAAAGAGGAAGAGATAGATTGTACAAGTTGAGAAAATAGCTCTTGCGACAGATGGCTGGAATATTACTTATTCGATACTTTAAAAATAGTCAACTTTGTTACAGAATTTATGCTCACTTCATCCCATCCTCTCAAACAGGTATTCCACTGCCCGGAAGAATCGGATTTTTACGCGCACTGCTTGGAAAGTTTAGTGTTAAATGCTAGTGACAATTCTCGACTTATCGTAGAGTTTGGTTCAGGAGAGGGAAGTCCAGTTATTAAGTCTTTGCTGAGAACTGATTTTGACGGGACAATACAGGGATTTGAGCTAAATAATGTAGCTTGGAAAATTGCTCAGTCTCAAATTAAGCAATATGAACTGAACGAACGATACACCGTCAACAATTGCTCTTTTTTTGATTCGCCTTTATACGAGTCGGCGGATTGTGTCATCTCAAATCCGCCTTACTTGCCGGCGGTGGATGATAAGATTTACCAGCCGCTGTTGCACGGGGGCAGTGATGGTTCGACAATTGCTAAGAAACTTTTATCTTTGGGCAGCGACGAAGTTTTGCTGATGGTTTCTAGCTATTCTAATCCTGTGGGTTTGATCGATTATGCCTTGGATCGAGGCTACTCGGTGGCGAATTTTGAAATTGCACCTTTAACTTTTGGCTATTATAGTTCGGAACCCAAGGTGAAAAGCGCGATCGCCACTCTCAGAGAACAGGGAATGGCTTTTTATTCGGAAAACATCTATCTGCTGGCTGGAGTTTTGTTTAAGAAGCACCAAAAGTCGCAAAGAGATTTGTCGATCGAGCTAATTAAGTTAATGACAGCATTTTAAAATACATCGCTGGTAGGTGCAAGATGCCTGTTCTACCATTGTCAGCAACAGGCAAGATGCCTGTTCCACTATGGTTAGCAACAGGCAATATGCCTGTTCCACTATGGTTAGCAACAGGCAAGATGCCTGTTCCACTATGGTTAGCAACAGGCAAGATGCCTGTTCCACTATGGTCAGCAACAGGCAAGATGCCTGTTCCACTATGGTTAGCAACAGGCAAGATGCCTGTTCCACTATGGTTAGCAACAGGCAAGATGCCTGTTCCACTATGGT
>NZ_JAUBTI010000176.1:0-7154 GCF_036702415.1 Microcoleus sp. D3_18a_C4
TCGGGGGCGCTGCCGGTGTCCTCAGATGTAGGTTCCTCTGGATCGATCGGGTCTTTGAGGGCGCTCGTCTCGACAACAGGGCGAACAGTAGGGTCATTAACCTTCACCTTCTCCATCCTCGCCAGAATCGCCTCTTTGGTGTTTTGAGCGAGGAACTGTTCAACAGTCACAGTTCCCGCAGCCAAATCGGACAAACCGACAGCAATTTGACCTACAGACACCGCCTGCAATTTCGTGATCTCAAGGGCAATATCTTTGATGGGGCGACCGCTAGCGACGAGATCCTTGACCATTTGATTGCCCAAAGCCATGATTTGAGCCGCAGCAGCCGCACTCGCAGCCAGTTGTGTCGGGTTGATTTTGGGGTCAGACTCTGCTGCTTTGGTAATGGCTGCTTGAACGATCGCCAAGATTGTTTCTGTTTTGCCTAAATCTACAGCAGCGCCACCCTTGAGTTGATTTGCGATCGCCCCGATACCGCTAAATGCGAGTTGAGCGATCGCTGTTTCCGAAACTCCCTCAATGAATTTCGCTGTCTGGACGATCGTATTTTGCACCAGAATCATCGAACCGAATACCGATACACCATTCGCGTCCCCTTTGGCGATCGCTTCTAAGGGGTCATAGCTGCCCAAATCAAGACCTGCGGGGATTTCTAATGCCGATTCTACCTGGGTTTGTGCCGTTAGTGGGTCAATACCTTGCTTCACCAACTCGGCGATAATCGTCGTTAAAGGAGTCACAACCGTTGACTCTACCGTTGAAATCAGTGGGGTTGCCATCGGCAAGCCGGTGGCTACATCCACTCCACCGATGATGTCCATGCCTCCCATCAGGACAAATTGACCTTCGGTATAGTCGATTTCACCGTTTTGGTTGGTATCAAACGTTTCGATATCTACGTTCAGGTCGAAGCTGCCATCGGCTTTGGTAATCGTAAAGGGTTCAGCATCATCCAATGTCCCGTTTAAGTTGGCATCAAGGAAGACCTTACCGTTAGCAATGTAACCGTCAATGATGCGAAGACCACGGAAAAGTTTTCTTAATAGTTGGGTTTGGAAACTAGACCCGAAAGGCTGGCTTCCTGTGTTACCCGTAGGAGACTGGCTTCCTGTGTTACCCGTAGGAGAAGGCTCATACACAATCTTTTCCAGTCCAGTGATTGTTTTGAAACTGCCATTGGGACCAGCAATTCGTCCTTGTGCCAATGTCCCCGTAATTTTATAGTCTGTCTGTTTGCCGGACAAAAACAACGTATCGAAGCCATCTCGGCCGTTAATGATATCGCTACCAGCCCCTGGATAGAGGTTATCGTCACCAGCTCCACCATCAAGGTTATCGTTGCCTTCCTCACCGTAGACCGTATCATTACCTCCTCCACCAGAGAGGGAATCGTTACCACTCCGACCATAGATGAGGCTGTTTCCTTGTCCGCCTTGGAGAGCGTCATTGTTTTGGGTTCCCGTGAGGGAATCATTAGACACCATCTCATACAGAATATCTTCAACATCCCAAGTCACGATTGTGATATCGCCTTTGGAAGTAGTAAGTTGCCGCCCTGTGGATGTTGGGGTAATTTTATAGTCTGTCCGTGGGCCGGACAAAAACAACCTATCGAAGCCACGTCCGCCGTTAATGGTATCGCTACCAGTCCCAGCAAAGAAACTATCGTCACCAGCTCCACCATCAAGGTTATCGTTGCCTTCCTCACCGTAGAGCTTATCATTGCCTTCTCCACCTGAGAGGAAATCGTTACCACTCCGACCATAGATGAGGCTGTTTCCTTCTCCGCCTTGGAGAGTGTCATTGTTTTGGGTTCCCGTGAGGGTATCGTTAGAATAGTTTTGATACCGGAAATTCTCAACTCCAATGACAGTTTTTACATCACCATTAGCAGCAATAACTTCCCATCCAGTTGATGTTTCCCTAATTTTATAGTCACTGTTATTGCCGAGTAAAAACAACGTATCGTTGCCCTCTCCTCCGATAATTAAATCGTTACCAGTCCCAGCATTGAAGTAATCGTCGCCAATGCCACCGAAGAGAGAGTCATTACCATCGCCACCATTGAGGTTATCATTGCCATCTCCGCCGTCAATGGTATCGTTACCTACGTCAGCATTGAAGTTATCGTTGCCAGTACCACCTGCAAGATAGTCATCACCATCTCCACCATTAAGGTTATCAATACCAACGCCACCGAAGAGAGAGTCATCCCCAGCATCACCGAACAATAAGTCATTACTTGTGCTGTCCGGGGAGCCGTTCCCTTCACCATAGAGAGCGTCATTGCCGTCTCCACCGCGAATCCAGTCATCGTTCTGCTGACCGTAGAGAGTGTCATTGCCAGTTCCGCCTTCCAGGGTATCATTACCCTCCCATCCGTGAAATTCGTCATTACCTTCATTACCGCTGAGAAGATCGTTGCCAATCTCACCCAGAAGGATATCGTTACCGGCTTGGCCAGAGAGGGTATTATTTCCAGCATTACCAATCACTAAGTCGTTATTAGCTGAGCCAATGACATTTTCAATCGAGGTTAACAGATCTGTATTGCCAGAAAATTGGGCCTTGCCATTGTTTAAATTGACATCAACAGCACCAGTAGAAAATCTGTAGTCGGCAGTATCAGTTCCGTCACCTCCATCAAGGACGTTGCTGCCATTGCCACCAGAGAGCGTATCGTTATCTTCCTCGCCATAGAGAGAGTCGTTACCATCTCCACCATCTAAGGCATCGTTACCAGTCCAACTAGCGAGATGGTCGTTTCCACCTTCTCCTCTCAGGATGTCATCATCCTCATGACTAAAGAGGCGATCGTTACCGTCACCACCATTGAGGTAATCTTTACCCCCAAAGCCTTCAAGGAAATCATTGCCACCTCGACCAAAGAGCGAATCACTACCGTCCTCGCCGTTTAGAGAGTCGTTGCCGCCACCACCGTCGAGGAAATCGTTTCCTGCTTCTCCTCGGAGTATGTCATTGCCAGCTTCACCGCTAAGAATGTCATCATCATTCCCACCAAGGAGCAAATCGTCACTCAAACCGCCGAAGAGAGTATCCTTACCATTTCCACCTTCGAGTGTGTCTTTGTCGTTGCTACCGTCGTAGTTTCCTCCCGTTTTTCCGTTGTCTTCGCCATAGAGAACATCATCCCCATCTCCACCTTGGAGGAAGTCCTTATCTCCCTGACCATAGAGAACGTCGTTGTCATTTCCGCCCTCAATGGTGTCATTACCCTGATAGCCGTGCAGTTCGTCATTGCCATCCTGACCCTTCATCAAATCATTGCCATTCTGACCAAAAACACGGTCATTACCAGAGTCAGCATTTAGGGTGTCATTACCATCGCCACCATCAAGCAAGTCCGCACCGTCAATACCGAACAAGAGATCATCGCCAGCATTACCATAAAGGAAGTCAGAACCCGATCCCCCATCAAGTGTGTCTTTGTCTTCATTGCCTTCGAGTTTGTCGTTGCCGTCCTCACCGTACAGGTAATCGATATCTTGTTGACCCTGGAGGATATCGTCACCACCCCCACCACGGAGAATGTCTCTGCCCCAACCACCTTCTAACTTGTCATTTCCTCCGTCGCCATGCAACGTATCATTGTTATCGTTACCTTCGATTCTGTCATTGCCATCCCAACCTTCTCCTTTATCATTTCCCGACCCCAAGATGAGATGGTCATCTCCACCTTTACCTCGAATATAGTCATCACCCCCCTTTGCGTCATATTTGTTATTTCCGTCATCCAGCCATTTGTCATCGCGACCATTCGACGGGCCCCCAAACCAGCCAAGAACGCTGTTAAACGCACCTTCAAAAAAGTTACCAATTTTATTGAAGGTATCGAGTACACCTGATGAAACACTATTAAATCCATTAACGACACCATCAATGGCTTTATTTACAGCCTCAGTGGCTGCACCCAGGGCACCGCCCGTCACTTTGTCAAACAACTCTTCGATACTTCTGAGCGGAGCTAGTGACACGGTATAGTCACCTTTGAGCACCCCAGCCTCATAACCTACCTTTACCTTGGAACCACTAGCTGTACCATCTGAGGTAATCTCAAGGTTTGCCCCAACATTGCCAACGAGCGGGAGATTGTAGCCTATGAATCCTTTAACTGTTAGCTTGCCATTCTGGAGGCTGATGTCGGCGCTGCCTAAATTTTGACCAAAAATTTTGGCTGTCCCTCCGATTTTTATATCGGTTGGACTTTTGATATCAATGAGCGCGTTCTCGATTGATAAGACCCCGAATAAGTCAAGATTTCCTTCAACTTTCAGCCCATTACTATCAGCTTTAATCTTCGCTCCGGCAACTTCTCGCCCAAGAATCTTTACAGAACCCGATCCACTGACTGTCTTTTTAGCAATATCAACTGAAAAATCGTTAATATCTAGTGCTACGACTCCTAAATTCAAATCAAAATCTTTGATTTTGGCACTCGTGGTTGTAAATTCCACGTTTGCTTTAGCAACAGTCTGGCCAAAAATCTCAAGTTTCCCATCTCCTTTAAGGTATTGTTCAGTGGGACTGACCTTGACGGCAAAATCCAAAGTCTTATCGTTGGGACCATCCGCACCCGTGAGTTTCAAAAATCCCAAGTCAATTTCAGGAATCTGTAAAACTCCTTCTAAACTTGGATTGCTTTGAGCGTAGGGATTGGCATTGAGACTGAGTGAAGCTTCTTTTCCCCAAGCCGTTACCTTCCCATTAATACCAAGACCTTGGGTTAATTTTGTTTCAGCAATTTCTGTCTCTAACGGCACTAACTTGAGTAGTGGATCAAACTTTGTATCTGCATCAGGCCCATCAACAGAGACAATATTGACATTCAAGGTTTGCCTCAAAAACGATTCTGCCTTCTTAACAAAATCGACTTCCTTCCCCACTTGTTTGATGACATAAGAGTAAACGGGACCAGCCAACAGATCAACAAGGTTGACAGGAGCATTTGCCGTTAATTCCACTGCAAATTTCTTGGGGTCGTTAGAACTGACAAAGAAAGCCGACTTGAGATCGAAGTTGCCAAACTTTAAATCTCCCACAAATCCAACATTATCAACCCAAGGTGGTGCGTAGGTTCCGCCAACTTGTAAGGCTAAATTCCGAATTTCTGAATCCGGTAAGCCAAAGGGATTTTTCCAGGGAGTTTTGGCCGTGAGTTGAAGCGCACCCGTAATTGATTTGGGGTCGAAAGTTAAGCCTCCCGAAAACGTTAATTCAGGTTCCGTTGTTTGGAAGGGATCATAACCTTTAATTAAATAACTGCCTACTATACCGAAATTCGGGGGAGAAGTTGAATCTGCTGAGACGCTTAATTTAGCACCACCAATCTCAATCGAGAATGGGTCAACTTTCAAAAGTGTTAGGTTTTCAGTGCTTAACTCAGCACTGAGGCTCACTTTTGGTACAACACCTGTTCTAACTTCTGCTTTTAGCTCTACCTCCTTAATTTTTAGCTGCTCATTAATGAAGTCTAAAAAATTTGTTTTACCATCATTCTTAGCATCTGCAAAGTTTATTTTTCCACTGAGTCCGTAGGTGGGAGCGGAGGTGTTTAGGTTGGATAAGGTGAGGCTGGGTTTGCTTATGGGTATAGTGACACCGGTTGCAACCTGAGCGACAAGAGGAAGAACTCCGAAGTTAGCGAAAGGTACGCTCCCGTCATGGGCGAGTTTCAGTTCGTTGTTTGTAAATTCAGCCGTTAATGGCTTGACCATCGGTACAAGCGCTTCGAGGACTTTTTTTTCTACATTAGGTACACTAATCTTGTTGTTTTTCAGATAGGCGTCTAGCTCGCTCCAGTTTTCAATCCGAGAATCGAAAGTGCGCGTTAAAGGTGCAGCAGTGATATTGTTGTTACCCGCTGCATCAGTGGCGCTGCTGGCGGGAACGTTGACGGTTACGATGCCGCTACCCGTTGGTGTGACAGTGAAATTGTAGTTACTACCGGTGCCGGTAAACCCACTGACAGTGGCGTTGGTGAGGCTGATATCGCTGGCAATAAACCCGGTAACATTTTCGTTGAAAGTTGCGGTGACATTGAAGGGATTCTTGACTGTTGCCCCAGCGTTTGAAGCGAGGGTTACAGTGGGCGGTGTGGTATCAACGGCGGTAGCAGTGTTGAAATTCCAAGCTGTTGCGCCTGTAGTACCGGCATAATTGTTACCTGCTAAGTCTTTAATTGCACCGGCGGCAATTTCAACGTAGTAATCAGTACCAGGCGCTAAATCTGCCGTGGGATTAACTGTGACGGTACTACCAGTAACAGTGACATTTGCCGCTGTGACATTTATAGTTTCTACAACTGAGTTATCAGAGACTTTCTTGATGACAATATTGCCTGTGCCTTTTTGTACGGCTTCACTTAAGGTGACAACTAAATCAGCAGCAACTGCAACACTGGTGGCGTTGTCGGCGGGGGTGAAAGTGGCTGTGGGGGCTGTGGTATCAACGGCGGCAGCAGTGTTGAAATTCCAAGCTGTTGCGCCTGTAGTACCGGCATAATTGTTACCTGCTAAGTCTTTAATCGCACCGGCGGCAATTTCAACGTAGTAATCAGTACCAGGCGCTAAATCTGCCGTGGGATTAACTGTGACGGTACTACCAGTAACAGTGACATTTGCCGCTGTGACATTTATAGTTTCTACAACTGAGTTATCAGAGACTTTCTTGATGACAATGTTGCCTGTGCCTTTTTGTACGGCTTCACTTAAGGTGACAACTAAATCAGCAGCAACTGCAACACTGGTGGCGTTGTCGGCGGGGGTGAAAGTGGCTGTGGGGGCTGTGGTATCAACGGCGGTAGCAGTGTTGAAATTCCAAGCTGTTGCGCCTGTAGTACCGGCATAATTGTTACCTGCTAAGTCTTTAATCGCACCGGCGGCAATTTCAACGTAGTAATCAGTACCAGGCGCTAAATCTGCCGTGGGATTAACTGTGACGGTACTACCAGTAACAGTGACATTTGCCGCTGTGACATTTATAGTTTCTACAACTGAGTTATCAGAGACTTTCTTGATGACAATGTTGCCTGTGCCTTTTTGTACGGCTTCACTTAAGGTGACAACTAAATCAGCAGCAACTGCAACACTGGTGGCGTTGTCGGCGGGGGTGAAAGTGGCTGTCGGCGCTGT
>NZ_JAUBTI010000177.1:0-7148 GCF_036702415.1 Microcoleus sp. D3_18a_C4
CCTCCGTTACCAACTCCAACACCTCCGTTACCAACTCCAACGCCGACACCAACACCTCCGTTACCAACTCCAACACCTCCGTTACCAACTCCAACGCCGACACCAACACCTCCGTTACCAACTCCAACACCAACCCCAACACCTCCGTTACCAACTCCAACACCGACACCAACACCTCCGTTACCAACTCCAACACCAACCCCAACACCTCCGTTACCAACACCAACACCGACACCAACTCCAACACCTGCTGGAATTACCGTTGGCCCTACAAGTGGATTAATCACCACAGAATCAGGCCAAACAGCAACATTTAATGTTGAACTCAACACCTTAAACATCCCACCTACTGGCGATGTGAAAATAGATTTAGCAAGTTCCAATACAGCAGAAGGAACAGTTTCCCCGCAATCGCTTACCTTCAACTCTACTAATTGGAATCAACCGCAAACAGTAACGGTAACAGGCGTTGACGACTTTGCTATTGACGGCGATAAAGCTTACACCATTGTTACTAGCCCTGCTGTCAGTACGGATAACAGATTTAACGGATTAAATGCGTCCGATGTCGCTGTCACCAATAACGATAATGACAGCAATATCCCAGCACAAGACTTAGCTGGAAACACATCAGCTAAAGCCCGTACAATCAATGCAAGTTCCGATCTCAGAAACTACAGTGATTCAGTGAGTAGTAACGATCCCGATTACTACAAATTTACGATCGGTGCTAGCAATGACTTCAACTTGTCAGTCAGCGGATTTACGGGAGATATTAATCTTGAATTGCTTGACAGTAATCAAAATGTCATCTCAACTGCACAAAGTTCGGGCGCTGGCTCAAAATTAATTAACCGCATTTTGGAACACGGGACTTACAGCATTCGAGTTTCTTCAGTTAATAGCGCTCAGACTCCATACAATTTGAATTTGTCCGCTGTACCTCGTCTTGCAGGTGTCACAACTACAGGATATGAAGGCCCTGCCGTCACAAATCCCCAGTCAAATTCACCTAGCAGCCGCATTTTGCGCGGCATCAACAACAATCTACTCACTAACAATCTATCCAGTTCCCTGATTGATAGCAATTTCCTCGACTCAGTGTTGTTTAGTGGTGTTGGTGGCAATAGTAATGCTTCAAGTTTCGTTAATAACTTCCTCCCAGCAGACTTTTCTGGTGGTTTTGACGGCAGCGGCAACGACTTCAATCCCGCTCATAAGCTCGATGCCAGTGTATCCAGTAAACTGATCAATCTGGACAAATTCCGCGCCGCACCGCGTTTTTCCGGTATTGACGGCAGCGGTTTCTCTGTAGCGATATTAGAGACTGGTATCGACTTAAACCACCCATTTTTTGGCCCTGACAGCGACTCAAACGGCATCGCCGATCGCATTGTTTATAACTACGATTTTGCCGAGGGTGACGCAGATGCAAGCGACCAAGACGGACACGGATCGAACATTGCCAGCATTATTGCCTCCCAAGACCCAACCTATACGGGAATGGCACCTGGGGCGAAGATTATCGACCTCAAGGTCAGAAAAGATATTATACCTGATGATGGTAGTGACGAAATTAGTAAGTTTCGGTATGTTGAACAAGCTTTGCAGTGGGTATTGGAAAATGCAGATGCTCAAAACATTGCCAGCGTTTGTATGGCATTCGGCAGCGGTGAAAATTTTCCCACCAGTCAAACTTCACTCTACGGTATTGGAGATGAACTGGCAGCATTAGCCGCAAAGAATATAATTGTTGTCTCTGCATCAGGCAACCGTTACTACCCGTACCAGAAAGATCCTAATCAGCTTCCAGGTGTAAACTACCCTTCAGCCGATCCGAATTCGCTGTCGGTTGGCGCGGTATACAATTCCGACATTGGTTATTCCTCTTTGGGAGGTTATTTTGCGAATAAGCCTGGTGAAAATAATAACGAGTTTGTAATAGCTAACACCACCGCTGCCGATCGCATAGCTCCATTTTCTCAGCGTAACGGGCAATTAACCACTGTTTTTGCTCCGGGAGCACCTATCACAGGTGCCAACGAAAATGGCGGTTTAAGCACCTATCACGGTACCAGTCAAGCTACAGCCCACATTGCCGGCATTGCAGCATTAGCCCAACAGTTAGCACAGCAAGAATTAGGCCGCCGACTGACACCAACCGAGTTCGCTAATCTTTTGAAACAAACCGGTGTCACTATCAATGACGGCGATGATGAAGAAGGCAACGACAATGTTAAGCATACGGGTCTTAATTTCAAGCGCGTTGATGTGCTGGCTTTGGGTCAAGGTATTGTTGGCAATCACCCGCCACTGTTAAACTACGGCCCGAATACAACTCCGTGGCATTTCCAGAACTTGCGAGTCAGCTATGGAAGGAACTTCAAATACACCTTTCCGACAAACACTTTCACAGATCCCGATCCGGGAGATAGCCTCACCTACTCAGCCACTTTAAAAAACGGTGAAGCTTTACCGTATTGGCTGACTTTCAACCCGAATACCCGCAGCTTCCAAGGAACTATTCCTGGGCGGCGAAATTTGGAAATTAAATTAACAGCAACGGACACATGGGGTGCAACTGCAAGTGATGTCATTTTAATGAAACTATCCAAGTATGGTGCTGTCATTGACGGTTATATCTCCGGTGCGACTCTCTTCTTGGATGCCAACAAAAACGGTGTCCTAGATGCCGGAGAGCCATCAACTACTACTGACTCCAACGGTGAATACGATCTTGATATTCCCTTCGAGACTTTCGACAAAAATCAAAATGGGGAAATTGATTCATCAGAAGGTAATTTAGTTGCTTTTGGAGGCACTGACACCGCCACCGGCTTACCCCTAGAAACACCAGTCACCGCACCACCGGATTCTACTGTTGTCACCCTCTTAACCAGCTTAGTCGCTGACTTAATCGACAAAGGAGTTGCACCGGAAACAGCGCAATCTCTTGTCAAATCTTCTCTGGCGATTCCCGCTGATGTTGACATCACCGATTTCGACCCCATCGGCGCCACCAACAACAACGAACCGGGCGGCGTCCAAGTCTTAGCAGCAATGGTGAAAGTCCAAAACTTCATCACTCAAACTAGCGCTTTGATTGACGGTACTTCCAGTGCAGCTAGCAAGGATATTGTCAAGGCTGTTGTCAGTTCAATTAGCGATCCAATTCAATCCGGTACTGTTTTAAATCTGAGCTCTTCAGCAGTTTTAGAAGCAATCATTCAGCAAGCTGCCGCGAAAATTCAGCAGATAGAACCCAGTTTCGACAGTCAAAAAGTTACCTCAATTACCTCGCAAGCTGCGACAGTAATGGCAACAGCCAATCAGCGCATTGATTCTGCTGTCTCCAACCCAACAGGAACATCAATTCCTGAATCAGTAGCCCGCGTCCAACAAGTAGCTTTGGGCCCAACTACTCAAGACTTCAAAGAAGTTGGTGCGGGAACTAAGACAATTTCCCAGGTAGTTACTGAGAATACTGGTGCTGCTTTAGATACCAAAATTCAAGCTGTGATATTACCTGCTGGGATTGCAACTCCTGTTGTCACCGGCGACGCAGATTTGGGCAGCAATTCCCCCGATCGAATTCTCGGTACAAATGGCGACGATATCGTGACTGGCGACAGTCCAAATAATGTTTTGCTGGGTCTGAGGGGCAATGATTCCCTCGACGGTGCGGTGGGGAATGACACTCTTTTCGGCGGCAAAGGTAACGATACTTTACTCGGAAGTAGCGGTGATGATGTCTTGTTTGGCAATCGCGGTGACGATTTGCTGAATGGCGGTTTGGGAAGTGATAGTTTGACGGGAGGGAATGGGGTAGATAAATTCTTGCTATCTACCAATTCCGGTACTGATACTATTACTGACTTTGAAGTTGGTAAAGACTTGTTAGTTTTGGGTAATAGTCTGACTTTTTCGCAATTGTCAATTACTCAAGAAAACAGTTCAACATTCATCCGCTTGTCAGCAACCGGAGAGATTTTAGCATCTCTGAATGGTGTGACGGCAAGTGCGATCGGTGTCGCAAATTTTGGCTCAATCTAATAGCAAGAGGACTGATATGATGTCCGGTTAATCGACCATAATTCCTGTAGCGGCGGGTTCGCGGATATCTTTAAAAGAAACGAGAGATTCTGTAAACCCGCCCCGATATTCGACAGTACGATCGCGGCAGGGGCGGGTTTTTGAAATTGTCTATTAGCAGATATTGTTTGTGAACCCGCCCCTACCATCGACCTGATAATCGACCGCATTGGGTATAAGTCCCGATCGAGTAGTAGTGTATCCACCCATGAGGTTTTTGATATGAACGAAGATTCACAACCAATGTTTTTTCCTGTTTCTCGGTTTAAGTTGCTGGTGATGTCCCTAGTAACCTTGGGCCTCTATCAAATTTTTTGGTTTTACAAAAACTGGCAGCTATTCAAAGCCGCAACAGGAGACGACATTAGCCCATTTTGGAGAGCTGTTTTCAACGGTATTTTTTGTTATTCATTGATTACGAAAATTAGAAATAGGGCTAAATTGCGCGGTATTGATGCCAACTTTAGTCCCTTCTTGCTGACTCTGGCTTGGTTGGGGCTTGCGCTGTGTGCCCGACTGCCAGACCCATACTGGCTAGTTAGTTTTTTATCTGTAATAGTTTTGCTTCCTGTTCAAGAGATTGTGAATGAACTGAACAGTTTAGCAGCACCAAACCACAATCCTAACGATCGATTTTCGGTATGGAATATAGTAACTATCGCTGTGGGAGGCAGCCTGTTTGTACTTGCGATCGTCGGGACACTGATGCCAGCAACTTAGGTGCGATTTGCATCAGTTTCACAACTCCAAAAAGCAAAAATTACTTGTCAATTAAGAGGTAAATTAATCATGTCTACTTTCAGTACCGCAACCAACTTTCCTGTCGGCACAAACCCCAATTCCGTTGTTGTAGGAGACTTTAACAAAGACGGCAAGCCAGATATCGCCACATCCAACGGCGCCTCTAGCAACGTCTCCATTCTGTTGGGGACAGGCACTGGTAGCTTTGGCACTGCAGCTAACTTTAGTGCTGGCATTGGCCCGGCATCTCTGGCATTAGGGGACTTTAACAGCGACGGCAACCTCGATATAGCTGCACCGTGGGGTAGCGGAGGGGAGTTTCCCTCTTATCGGGTAGCCATCCTGTTGGGAAATGGCACAGGTAGCTTTGGCACTGCCACCAGCTTTGACGTAGTATCATATCCCTATGCCGTCGCCGTAGGTGACTTTAACGGGGACAGCAGGCCAGACTTAGTTACGGCAAATGGCGGCAACAACGTCTCTCTCCTGTTGGGGACGGGTACGGGCAGCTTTGGGGCGGCCACCAACTTTAATGTCGGAAATTTGCCCAGGTCTGTTGTGGCGGGGGACTTTAACGGCGATGGCAAGTTAGACTTAGCCACGGCGAACAATCAATCGGGGAGCGTCTCCATCCTTTTGGGGACAGGGACAGGCAGCTTTGGGGCTGCTACTAACTTTAATGCGGGGACAAGTCCCTATTCTGTTACTGTCGGAGACTTTAATGCCGATAGCAAGTCAGACTTAGCTGTAGCAAACAGTGGATCTAACAACGTATCGATCCTGTTGGGGACAGGGACAGGTAGTTTTGGGGCTGCTACTAACTTTAATGCGGGGACAAGTCCCTATTCTGTTACAGTCGGAGACTTTAACAGCGATAACAAGTCAGACTTAGCTGTAGCGAACAGCGGTGCTAACACAGTCTCCATTTTGTTGGGAGATGGTACGGGCAGTTTTGGTGCGGGGGCTAACTTTGCGACGGGGACAAATCCATATTCCGTTGCTGTTGGGGACTTTAACGCTGACGGCAAGACAGACTTAGCGACAGCGAACAATGGGACAAACTCTAACAATGTCTCGGTTTTACTCAACAATACACCGACAGTGAATTTCGGTGCTGCTGCCTACAGCGGCACAGAAGGAAACGCGGATACTATTATTAATATCCCCGTTACTGTCAGCAGCAGTCCCGTCAAAGATTTGACTGTTGCGATCGCACTTAACCCCAGCAGTACAGCTACCCAAGATTCAGACTACACTTTTTCACCTGCCACTCTCACATTCAGTGCAGGTACCAACACCCTCACTCAGAATGTTGCTGTCACTGTCAAAGCTGACAATATCCCAGAGAACGCCGAAACAGCGGTGTTCAGCTTTGGTACGATTACTGATGGGATTGCAGGTACAACAAAAGAAACAACACTAACTATTCCGGCCAATGACGCTATAGATTACGCCATTGCTGCCGGTACTGCCAGCCTCGCCGAAGGCAACAGTGGCACTACTCCCGTTACTTTTACCGTGACTCGCAGCGGCGGGATTGATGCTGCCAGCAGTGTAAATTATGCAATTGGAGGAACTGCTACAAACAGCAGCGATTACAACAATATCGGCGGAACTTCTGGGGGAACTAGCATTACTGGTACGGTTAATTTTGCGGCGGGCGAGACATCGAAAACTATTACTTTAGATGTGTTGGGCGATGCCATAATTGAACCGGATGAAACTATTACTGTTACTCTCTCAAATCCGGTTGCGCCCGGCCCGACTCCGACTATTACCGCTGCTACCGCTACAACTACGATCGGTAATGATGACACTGCCGGAGTCACCGTCAATCCTGCCAGCGGATTAGTGACTACAGAAGCAGGCGACAGCGCTACATTTACCGTTAAACTTAACAGTCAACCCAGTGCTAATGTTAGCATTGATTTGAGCAGTTCCAATCCCGCAGAAGCAACAGTTTTAAGCAATAGTTTAACTTTCACGCCTGCCAACTGGAATGAACTGCAAACAGTAAAGTTGACTGGTGTTGACGACAGCATTGCTGATGGTAGTAAAACTTACAATATTGTCACTGCTGCCACTGTCAGTACCGACACTAATTACAGCAATCTCAATCCCGATGATGTCAGCGCCAGCAACAGCGATAATGAAACTCCTGGCATTACGATTAATCCTGCCAGCACGACTGCAACGGAAGGCGGTGCAACTGGAAGTTACACTGTTCAGTTAAATAGTCAACCGATCGCACCTGTTACGATTAACTTGGCTACAGGCAGTCAAATTCAACCAATTACCGCACTGAATTTTACAGC
>NZ_JAUBTI010000178.1:0-7028 GCF_036702415.1 Microcoleus sp. D3_18a_C4
CCGCCCGTCCAAAAAGGACGGGCGGGACGCCCATCCCACTTTCAAGAGTGGAAGTTATTTAATTCTCATTCCTTAGAGCAGTATTCCATTCTCTAAAATAAAGTAAGGACTTAGGCAAAGCCTAAGTCCTACCCCATATCTGTAATTGACTCAACTGAAAACCGCTATATCGGCGATTTAGAAATTTTGACCTTCAGTGGTTGGAGCTATCGAACCCGGTTGGTTGAGGAACAGGTTTTTAGCGCCGTCGTTTTGGTAGATACAGTTAATTTCGGGTTGAGCTTCTAGGGGGCCGGTGAAGCCAAAGGTGTTCATGCGATTTTTGCAATCGCGCACTTGGTCTTGGCTGATGAGTTTTCTTTGTTCGAGAATTGCCCAGTTATTGGTTCGCAGGACGCATCCGGGGCGCATACTAGGCTGCGAGATGTAGACGTTGAAGGGATTGAGGGTGACGTAGAGGCGCATATCTGTCACCATCGCGCTTGCTCCAAACTGCACGCAAAGTTCTGGGTTCGGGGCGCTGCGATCGATAAATTCGCGGGATGCTACGTTCTCTGGGCTAATTGTAGCTGTGGAGCTAAAGGCAATGCCAATGCCAATTCCCAGAATAAAGACGGCTGTTAAAATTCCTAGGGTGGCGGAATTGAGGAAAGAGGGTTTACCGGACTGAGGTTGACGCCGCGACTGTCCGCCAAAGGAGCCGGAGTAATCGGAGTCTTCATCTCCTCGGGATGGGTCGCCGCTGAATCTGTCGTTGTAGGATTTAGGTTTGCGTTTCATATAAGGTTCCGTCAGTTCTGGAGACTCAACAGGTAGTAGTTTGTTATTTTTAACCGATCGCGCCTTTCTAATATTATGGCGTTAGGAAGGTGGTTGCCCAGGGCCCAGGACGCCCCCTGTGGGTTTGGTGTTGGGTTCACAGCTCGCGATCGACCAAGGGGCTGCCTTGTCTGAATTTTCAGATTTCAATAAAATAGCTGAAAGTGAGATAGTCTTGCACAGCGGAGGAATCCGGCTCAAGATTGTTGACAAATTTTAACATTTTACAAGTCAGGAGGTATAGATTAGTGTCTGTCGAAATTATTCAAAAGCCTTCCACAGTCCGCAAGCTTGCACCGCGCTACCGCGTTCTGCTGCACAATGATGATTTCAATCCTATGGAGTACGTGGTGCAGACTTTGATGGCGACGGTACCGAGTCTGACTCAGCCACAGGCGGTAAATGTGATGATGGAAGCCCATACTAACGGGATGGGATTGGTGATTGTTTGCGCTCTGGAACACGCTGAGTTTTACGCTGAAACGCTCAATAATCACGGATTGAGCAGCAGCATCGAACCTGACGATTAGAACCTGACGGTACTGCAACGGGTTCGCCCAGCCGGTTTGAGATTTATACCGTCAACCCTCATACATACCAAAAAGCCAAGGGTTCGGCCCTTGGCTTTTTGGTATATTTAATGCGGTAGATATGGAAACTTGAAGAGCATAGGTTTTTCGGAAAGGCCGGAAGTGGTTCGGAGCTAGGTGAGCTCTCGCGCCAATTTCAACTCTTCAATCTCAAATCTTTATCAGAGGAAATTAATAACGTCCTCCGCCGCCGCCCCCTCCGCGAGCAAATTTTCCAGGGCCACCGCCGCCCCGGTTGCCGCCGCCCCGGCCACCTTCATCTTCGCGGGGCTTGGCTTTGTTAACTTTGAGGTCGCGACCCATCCACTCTGCTCCGTCGAGAGCAGCAATCGCTGCATCTTCTTCTGCATCTGTGGACATTTCTACAAAACCGAAGCCGCGGGGGCGACTGGTTTCTCTGTCGGTAGGTAGATGTACCCGCTTAACAGTTCCGTATTCGGCGAAGACGGTGGTGATGTCTTCTTGGGTAACTTGGTAGGATAAGTTACCGACGTATATCGACATGAGGAATAACTCCAAAATTTAGACAGTGCGAAGATTTCAGTTTCGGAGAGTCCCCTGCCGATACAGAAGGGCAAGTTTTTAGACAATTCTGTAGCAATGAACAAAGCCTGCAACTGAATCTGATTCACACTTGGTACTTTAACATAGAATAATGTCTTTTGAATAGGTTTCAGGAGTTAATTAAGTCGTTCTAATCAAAGGTAAAACTTTTAGGGTATTCAGAAACCTGGTTGATGGGTGTGATGTTTTGCCTGCAGTGGAAGCAGAGAAAGTTATGCCGCCCCCTCTTACCGCAGGAAAGATACATCCACCTTGCCAAAGTTGGTACTCAAAGCTAGGTTTACGTTTTCTAGGGCTTTGACTAACCACACCACGCCTTCTCGGGTACTGCATTCGTAGTGACCGAACAAAATTGCCAGTCGCTTTTCTAGGTAGGGCTTGACTTTGCCGCAAATTAGTACGATTTTCAGCAGCAAACCTGTGGTTTGGGTGGGACCGAGGTTTGAGATCAGGTCGATGAAGACAAAGTGGTTGGGCCGCACAGGACTCTCTACTACTAAAAAGTTCAATAACTGGCTGCAAGTTCTGATCATTAAAAATTCATTAAACTTCTGATCGTCGCTGTGGGGCAGGGTATTTTGTAGTTGCTTATACAATTTTTCGTTAAAGAGACGTTTGCCGTAGCGATCGTCGGTGACAGAAGAAATCAGGTATTCGTACAAGTCGTCTTTAAATGAGCCGTAGGACTGATTTGTGCTGGCGTTCGCCGTGAAACGGCCCGCTAGCTGTCTGTAGGTATCGGCTCCCTCTACTTTTCCGACAAATTGCTTGAGGGCAAAGAATAGTTCCGGGTCGGTCAACAGGGTCGGGTTTTTTATAGGCTGTATACTTCTTTTGAAGACAATTGAGGTTTCCCGGCGCGCTGTTTGGGCTTTTCTCACTTGGTGAGCCACGTATTGCGAGAGGTTGACCTCAAATTGCTGCTGCTTTTGAGCTTGGATTTTTTTAATGATTTTCTGCTGTTCGTAGGTGCTGTCGTCGCTGAGGAGGCAGTGTTTGTAGAGGTAAGGGTAACAGGGAATTAAGGTTCCGAGGGCAAGGGTAGCAGGGGTTTTGCTGTTGCTGCTATCTTCATTGTTGTGAGTTATGACTTTGGCTAAACGTTGGAGGGTGAGGTACTGTTCGCTTTCTGTAAATTGATTTACTAATTGGGGGATGGAGGCTCGCCCCCGCGATCGATGGTATCCAAATAATATTTTGGGCGCTTCTTCAAACATAGCGATCAATTCAGGGATGGCTGCTTGCTTGCTGGGGTAGGTTTGCCAGCGGTTGATCAGGATGTGGCAGCAGCGGTTGAGGATGTACTTGAATTCTTGTTCGGCGTGTTCTGAGGCTGCTATTTTTTCGAGTGCGTCGGCGACGGAGCGATCGGGATATCCGGTACCGTGGATAAACAAAGTGCGAAAGCGGCTGATGAGTTCGGCCGGCTGCTCTCGTTGTACCCACTCCAGCCAGTGCTTGTAAAGTAGCTGTTCTTCTTCGTGGCTTTGTCTGTTGTAGTCGTTCACTTTGGATTAACCCTCCGAGGCTGGGGCTGGAGCTTTCAGCGCTATTATTTTGATGAATTGGCCAATGAATCGCAACAATTTAGTCAACCGAGCTTCTCGCCGGATGAAGCTTAGGGGTAGAAGCTGTCAGCAGCTTAAGCCGATCGATATTTTTGGCTTAGTTAAACTATTTACCAATACCAGCATGACATGAATTGCTGGTAATTCGCAAGCCTTAAATCACCATCTACTTTGTAAAGTATTGGTAAAGATTGTGGGTGGGTAGGGGATAATTTCTTGGTTGGCGGACGATTTAGTATTAGGATTGTCAAGATATATCCAGGTTAGCAGCCCCCTGTCAGTTAAATTCCAGGTCAGGCAAGGTAGGATTAGCTGTGAAAATAATTATTTGAAATGTGAGTGCTGGTTATGGTTTGTCGCGTAAGTATCGCCCAACTTGCTGAAATTTTAACTGTACCTTTGCCTGCTGTGCCTGACGACGTTTTGACAGTTGTAGGGACAGGTATTGCCACAGATACGCGCACTCTTGAAGGGGGCGAGGTATTTTTGGCGCTGCGGGGAGACAATTTTGACGGCCATCAATTTGTGGCAAAAGCCAGGGATTTGGGGGCGATAGCAGCGATTGTCGATCGAGATTGGCAACAGGAACTGCCGAATTTTCCGCTGTTGCGCGTTGACGATACTTTAAAAGCTTATCAGTCGATCGCCCGCTGGTGGCGCGACCAATTCAGTATACCTATAGTTGCTGTTACTGGGTCTGTCGGTAAAACTACTGTTAAAGAGTTAATTGCGGCGGTGTTGTCAACGAGGGGAAATGTTCTTAAAACTCAATATAACTACAACAATGAAATTGGAGTACCAAAAACTCTGTTGGAGCTTTCAGCCGCACACAATTATGCTGTGATTGAAATGGGTATGCGCGGCAGTGGCGAAATTGCGCTGCTGTCGCAAATTGCTCGTCCTACTGTTGCGGTAATTACTAATGTAGGAACGGCACATATCGGGCGATTGGGTTCCGAAGAGGCGATCGCCCAAGCTAAGTGCGAACTGTTAGCCGAAATGCCTGCTGATAGCATTGCTATTCTCAATCACGATTGTGACAGATTAATCGCAACGGCAGCCGAAGTTTGGCAGGGAAAAACTTTAAGTTACGGTTTAGAAGGCGGGGATTTGTGCGGAGAATTGCTCACTAATGATACAATACTTATAGATGGTATAGAATTGCCGCTGCCGCTGCCGGGACGCCACAATGCTGTAAATTATTTAGCGGCTTTGGCGGTAGGAAAAGTTTTAGGTATTGATTGGGAAGTTTTAAAGCAAGGTTTGTCTGTGCAGCTACCGGATG
Organism: Microcoleus sp. D3_18a_C4; assembly: GCF_036702415.1. Lineage (NCBI taxonomy): Bacteria > Bacillati > Cyanobacteriota > Cyanophyceae > Oscillatoriales > Microcoleaceae > Microcoleus > Microcoleus sp. D3_18a_C4. The sequence goes on from NZ_JAUBTI010000178.1 coordinate 4,827, forward strand.
GACGGGCACGCCGCTACGATTTGCCGCAGGATATTGTGATTCTGGATGAGACTTACAATGCTGGTTTGGAGTCGATGTTGGCGGCCCTGAGACTGTTAGCAGATACTCCCGGAAAGCGCCGGATTGCGGTGTTGGGAACGATGAAGGAATTGGGCGACAGGGCGATCGAATTTCACCAACAAGTGGGAACAGCGGCGCGAGATTTGCATCTGGATGCTTTGTTTGTTTTTGCTGATTTTGAGGAAGCGGCGGCGATGGCTGCGGGCGCTGCGGGTTTGCCTTTTGTGGAGATAGGAGATATTACAGCCAAGGATGGGCGGGAAGATTTAGCAAAGCGGTTGTTGGGATTTGTCGAAAAGGGCGATCGGATTTTATTTAAAGCTTCTCATTCGGTGGAGTTAAATCGAGTTGTGGAGAAGTTTAGGGCAGATTTTGCGGGGGAGTAATAGAAAAGAAATTTTGGGGATTTGAAATTATGCGATCGCTTCTAGTCGATCGCCGCCTCAAACTCACGTTTCGATCGCTGATGCGTAGGGTAAGATGCCCATCTGCACCTAAGTCCCGATGGCTCAATATTTTGATAGCCCTCTGGCCTCGATTTCGATATCGGGATCTATCTCAATTATTGAAATTTTGGCATTTTCAACTACTGTATTTCCCATCATTGTATTGTGCATGGCCTCAAACTTAGATTCATCTTTAGCAATTCGTTCGTAGTGCAAAATTACGTGATAACGCTTTTCAATCGGCTCTCCCGAATCCGAAATTTCCACCGCATCCCAATCTATATTTGGAGAGTCTTCGGCTTGCTGGCGGTAGCGAGATGCTAAATTTTCCAGGGCGATCGCGATCGCGTGTTCTTTCGTTTGTCCGTAAAAATTCAGGGTATCATCAGGGCGATCGCTCAGAGATGACGAAATCTGACAAAGATACTGCCCGTTTGATTGAGCGCAAACGTCGATCGCAATTGTACCAGCAGTGCGATCGGGATTTATTTGAGTCATAAGCTGTTCGGCATTTAAAAGACGATAGTAGGGTGCGTCAGTCCATAAGCGTTTCCCAAGTCCTGTAACTATTCTAACTGACCACGAATTTCTTGAGGGTAGAAGCCCCCGGATTTATCCGTGGAATCAATCCAAAATCGAAAATCGAAAATCCTCAAGCCCCCGCATTTATCCGTGAGGTCAATCTAAAATCTAAAATCTAAAATCTAAAATCTAAAATCGATTGACGCACCCTACAAGGCTGAAACTCACCACAGCACAAGTTTTAGGAGCCGGGGAAGCATGACCTATTTCAGGATATGTCGAAAAAAAGCTAAAATATCGATTAGTTTTCGTTGGACTTGTCATGTCGGAGAGCAGATATGAATTCAGTTGAGGAGACCGAATTGTCACAAATCGTTGACTTGCCACTGATAGGGTCTGCTGAACAATATCTCTTCTCAGTCGAAGACAATCGAGAGCGTGCTGATAAGCTAAAAGAATTACTTGCCCCTAAGCTTAAAATAATCATTAAACAAGCTTGTGACCAAATTCACCAAGTTTATGGCACAGATGTACTCTCAGATTGTCAGATATTGACTACACCATGGCACAGCCTTGTAGCCAAGAAAACCCGGCCCTTCAAAATAGCAACCGCTGGCTTGGCTATAAAAGGAAAAGGTTGGTATTTCCAACAGAGATTCGAGTGTACTTCTTATAGTTTATTTGTGAATTTTTTTGGATTAAGAGGGCTAGAAAGCAATCCGATTGTTCACGTTCTGAAAAACCATTTAGAAGATGTTACTAGGATTTTGAAGCATGGTAGATATAATATTTTTTCTGATAATATTGCACCGGAAAAATATGGTAAGTTAAAGTATGAGGAGTTCATTAACAAACTGCAATTAATTCATGAAGGAGGTAGGAATGGTACTTATATTCAGAGTCCATCCCTAGTTATTCCTATTAAAGACCTAGATGCAGCTCAGCCAGTGATTAATAACTTTGTCGAAATCTTTGCTATCTTTCGTGCTGCAGCAAATGTGTTTCTTGGTGAGGAAGACCGTTTTGAGGAATACCTAAAATGTTTGTTGGATTGGCAAAATCAAAATCCGCTTCAGGTTCAGGAATCTGTAACTACTACTAGGGCGTCGGTTCAGTATTAGGAGTTGACAAAAAAAGGACTTTATGAAATTAGCCAGTGCATGAGTTCGACTCT
>NZ_JAUBTI010000179.1:150-6991 GCF_036702415.1 Microcoleus sp. D3_18a_C4
GAACAGGCATCTTGCCTGTTGCTGACAGAGGTGCAAACAGAAAATCCATCTGTTGTGGAACAGGCATCTTGCCTGTTGCTGACAGAGGTGCAAACAGAAAATCCATCTGTTGTGGAACAGGCATCTTGCCTGTTCATGACAGAGGTGCAAGATTTGAGTTAAAAGCGACTGAAAACTAAAACTGAAAACTAAAACAGATATCCTCCTCAAGCCTCATAGCAAGAACTTCCGTTTTGAGATAAGGATTTTTAACCCCTAGCGGGCCAAACCGCAGTCGGCGGTAATTATTCAGCAAACCGAACCTCCACAGACGGATAACACCCTAATTGAAGCATTAACATCGCCGTTACGTTTCGTTACGATAAGGAGACAGAGAGAAAAACCTCTCATTCGTAAAATCAGAGGTAGCCATTATGAACGGTACATTTCGCGTCGGCAACCTGTTTGGGATTCCCTTCTTTGTCAACGCATCTTGGTTTTTAGTTCTGGGTTTAGTAACCTGGCAGTACGGCGGCGCATTAGCTGCCCTGTTTCCCACATTGGGCCCCGTAGTGCCCTGGATGCTGGGATTATTCACAGCGTTACTGTTATTTGCTTCCGTATTAGCCCACGAATTAGGACACAGTTGGGTAGCCATCAAACAGGGAATTGGCGTGAAATCGATTTCGCTATTTCTGTTTGGCGGACTGGCTAATTTAGAAAGAGAATCCAAAACCCCAGCCGAAGCATTTTGGGTAGCCATTGCAGGCCCGTTGGTTAGCTTATTTTTATCCGGTTTGTTAACAGCGATCGGCATCGGTGCTGGACTCACAGGCCCCGCAGCGGCCATCGTCGGACTTTTAGCTTCCATCAACTTAGTTCTAGCCTTATTTAACTTAATTCCCGGTTTGCCCCTCGACGGCGGCAACATCCTCAAAGCGATCGTCTGGAAAATTACCGGCAACCCTTACAAAGGTGTAATTTTTGCTAGCCGCGTCGGTCAAATAATTGGTTGGATTGCCATTGCTACAGGCGTATTCGGCAATATTTGGAATCTGGTAATCGGTTGGTTCTTACTGCAAAATGCCGGTCAATCTGCACAATATGCCACAGTCCAAAATAAACTAGCAGGATTGACAGCCGCAGATGCTGTGACGCCCGAAAGCCCGATCGTCTCCCAAGACTTGTCCCTCAGAGAATTTGCCAACAATTACGTTATCGGTAGCGCCCATACCTGGCGCAGGTTCCTGGCAACAGATGATGCCGGACAATTGGTAGGGGCGATCGACCTTGACGACCTCAAAACCATTCCTACCGGACGCTGGCCCGAAGTTTTAGTGAAAGAACTCCTGAAGCCGATCGAGTTTTCCACAACCGTCAAACCAGAATTATCCCTCCTCGAAGTCGTCACCCTCCTAGAACAACTCAAAGTACAAGAACTACCGGTCATTCGCGAAAATGGTGTCCTTGTCGGACTTGTAGAAAAAGCTGAAATTGCCCGCTTGTTGCAAAGACAAGCCGAAGCGAACCCCGCTTAATATCCTCAGATACTTGACAAATAATAGTTAACCCCCTCGATTTCCCCTTACCAAAAGGGCGATCGGGGGGGTTAACTGTAAGTTTAATTCACCGCGCTCGATCGCTTCAGCGTTAAGTTGATTTACCTACTGGGTATGTTCGAGAAAAGAAATCAGCTTTTATTCAACTCTCTTTCCCGTCTGGGCGATCAATTTCTCGGCGAGCTCTTCGACTGCTTTGTCTCCGTTGCGAAAGGACAGATAGCCGACAATCCCAACTGCTGCGACGATTTGCAGCACAAAAGAGGCCACTAGAACGCAACGCAGGGGGATTTTTGTTTGGTGTTGAGAAGTTTTAGTCGCGAATCGGGGCAAAGGCATAGGCTGATGACTAATTGCTCCCTAACACTTTAACTGTTCCAGCCTGTAATTGCACTTACGGGCGATCGAGGTGTTTCCTTGCCCTCAAAACACCTCCCACACAGACACAAATCATGAGCAAGCACGAGACTTATAGCTGGTAAAAGTATAGTCATCTATTACATGACATGGGAGGCCTTCGGCCCCTCCCCCTTCACTTTTACTTTGAGCGGATTGACCCGCCTCGGCTGAGCTACGCAGCTCCCTATCCCATTGCTCAATGCTTTTGGGAGTGCTTTTGCCACGCTCGTGTAATACCCCTTCACGAAGCGCATTAATTAACAAACCATCTGTGGTTTTGTACAAACCTCTGTGGATGTGTTTGCCAATCGCGTCGCTGCATGAGTGATAGGTGTGGCTCGTAAATAAAGGCAGCGTTGAAAGCGGTTGCTTGGGCAGTCCAAATCCTTCTGATCAGTCAGCATATACTACTCCTGACTATCTTTGACGAGAAACTTAATGAAGTTTTACAATACAATTTTAGATTTTAGACTTCGAGGGTGAGCGCTCAGTCGAACGATTGGGAGCATCTCAGTTTTGTAAAAAGCATTTTTTTTATTGTAGTGCGAGCGTCCCCGCTCGCGTATTGTACAATACGCGAGCGGGGACGCTCGCACTGTAAATGCAAAACTGAGATGCTCCCGAACGATTTTAGATTTTAGATTAAATAATTGGGGATGAAGGAGGAAGCTCGTGCTTTGGAGTTTGCCGACAGTTGCATTCTTTTTTTTAAACTGGTATTACGGACTCTTGGCCCAGAATACCTCCGCCATTTTCTTGCTTTGTTCGGTTTCGTAGCTCAACCTAACCTGCTTCTTGCCTGGAACCTCGACCATCGAAACTCAACATTCATCCGTTACATCCGGTACAAAATCAGTTGCCGAACTTCTCTTCAACAGCTACGCGGAAAATCCCCCGCTTGTCCAAACGGATATAGCGAGGGGCAAGAATAGGTATTCTCGGAAAATATAAAGTGGTGGCAGTGGCTTTTGTCGAGCCATTGCCATCTATAGAAGCCATACTTTTTTAGGCTCACAGAAAGATTTCAGAGCCAACTCTCTGCTTGCAGTCAATGCTTGAAGTCAAACCAACCTGTTCAAGCAAGAAGTCAAAGCAAGTCGTAAAAGCCTAGGATTCTTCTTCTTCTCGATCGATTTGGCGCAGGTGAATGTGCTTGCGTCCCAGAGAGATTTCAAATTCATCTCCTGGCTGGAGTTCCATCTGTTTCGTGTAGGCGGCTCCAATCAGTAAGTTGCCGTTAGATTGAACGCTAATCCGATAGCTGGCAGAGCGTCCGCCGCGTCCATTGCCGTTTTGCTTCCCGTCTAGCTGAATGCCTTCTGCATCAATCAGCGCATTCAGGAATTTCATCATGTTGACCCGTTCTACGCCGTTCTTGGTAACGGTGTAGTAGCCACAGGCTCTAGCTTTTTCTTCCTTGGTAAGGTTCTCTAGGTCTTTGACCTTTTTGATCAGATCTTCGCCTTCAAGGGGTTCGATATTTTTCTTTTTAGCCATTTACTGAGTCCTGAAATATTCAACTGGTGTACGGATTTTTTCTCGGTTGGTTTTTGGTTTGACCAAGAAACTTTAGCTTTATAGCTGGTCGTAAAACCATATTACACCGATCGGCTCAATTGTTAACCACTATTATCTAAATATTTTTAACAACCTGCAGTCTTTCTTGAGGAGTAGCTGCAGCCGGTGCGAGCAATCTCTAAACTCGGTAGCATAAGCTATCAGCTATCAGCTAGCTGAATATTTGCCCCGCTCTTAAAATCTCATGAAGTTAACCACACGCGGACACTACAGTGTCAAAGCATTACTGGATCTAAGTTTGCAACCTCGCTTTGGCCCGACATCGGTGAAATCGATAGCGAAGCGACAGGAGTTACCTGCTCCGTATCTAGAAAAATTGCTGATTGAAATGCGACGAGCCGGTTTAGTCCAATCTGTTCGGGGTTCCCAAGGAGGATATCAATTAGCCCGCCAGCCCGCTCAAATCTCTTTAGGACAAATCTTAGAGGCTGTAGGTGAAACTATTGAACCTTTACCTCGACATTTTCCCGACGCGACACAAGCAGAGGACTGGGTAACATTCAGTTTGTGGAACCGATTGCACAAAAAACTTGCCGAAGCGCTGTACAGTATTTCCCTCGAAGACTTATACTATGATGTCCGCAGTTGGCAAGCGGCTCTTGGGGAAGAAACTAGCTTTATCATTTAAATGGTAAGTTCATTCATTCGATCGCTCTTCTAGCACACATGGACGCAACACTTGTTACCTACTTTGGCGGCTGTCACTGCGGTGCTGTCCGCTTCCGTGTCGCCGTTGACAAACACGAAGCATCTGATTGCAACTGCTCTATCTGTAAAAAGAAGGGATTTTTGCACCTCATTGTGCCGCCGGAACGTTTTACCTTGCTCAGCGGCGAAGATGTTTTGACAACCTATACATTTAATACAGGAACTGCTCAACATACTTTCTGCCGAATTTGCGGCATTCACTCGTTCTATCGCCCCCGATCGCATCCCGATCATTTCGATGTCAACGTCCGCTGTCTTGACGACTATGCCATCGAACACTTTCAGATCCTACCCTTTGACGGTGTTAATTGGGAGCAGAACGTACACTTGCTCCGCGACGAAAGTAATCTCAGCCGTTAAAATTGCAGCTCAAAAATCTTGCCTCCGCAAGGGTAGGAGTAGTTAAAACCTGCGCTACCATTGCGATCGCTCCTGCTCGGCCGGACTATCAAGTTTGACACAATATATAATGATGCCGGATGAATTTCCTGTTTTGATTTTAGCTGCGGTGTTGGATTATTCGATCGGCGATCCTTGGGGTTGGCCGCATCCCGTGCAGGCGATGGGTTGGGCGATCGACCGCTATACTCGATTTGTCTTTAATATATGGAATAATCCCGCAGGTAAAATGCCTGAAGCAGAGGATCGTCCCGCTGGCGAGCGGCACAAACTGCTGCTACGAGGTGCTGGTACAATACTAGCGATCGGGCTGATTGTAGGCAGTTATACTGTCAGTTGGTCGATCGTCCAAGCTGCTAGTTGGGTACATCCTCTTTTAGGTATTGCCATACAGACCATTTTGCTGGCAAGCTGTTTTGCAGGTCGCAGTTTGAGGGCCGCAGCAGAAGATGTGCTAGCACCTTTAAATGTTGGAGATTTAGTCAAGGCGCGAGAAAGGTTGAGCCTTTACGTCGGCCGGGATACCGAAAACTTATCCGAGCCGGAAATTCTGCGAGCAGTGTTAGAAACTGTAACAGAGAATGCAGTCGATGGCGTGACAGCACCGCTATTTTATGCCTTACTTGGGTTCGCTCTGCCGCATCTATTATTAAGTGTTACCGATCGCCCGATCGATCCTAACTCGATGTGGGCGAGTGCGATCGTCCCCTTGGCGATCGCTTACAAAGCAGCCAGCACATTAGATTCTACCGTCGGCTACAAAGAAGCGCCATACACCGATTTAGGATGGTTTAGCGCCAAACTAGAAGACGTGCTGACGTGGATTCCTTGCCGGCTAACAGTGATTACTTTAGCCGTTATATCTGGCAAACCGATTTACATTTGGCAAATTTGTCAGAGAGATGCTGTTAAAGATGCCAGCCCCAATTCCGGTTGGAGCGAGTGCGTTTACGCCGCCATCTTGGGAGTACAACTAGGAGGTACCAATTCCTATCGCGGAGTTCTCAAAGACAAACCGCTGTTAGGCGAGCCGGTTCACCCGATCGCAGCGCCGCTAATTTGCCAAGCATTGCAATTAACTCGGTATTGCTTTCTGATTTGGTTGGGACTATCATTGCTTTTTTATACCTTATTATGTTTGAGTCGCTAACTGATGACCTCACCCGAACAGTCCAGGAGACAGAAATAACGTATTTCTGTCCTTGTTAGCGATCCAAGCATTGCAATCGCAGCATCGGCTTTTCATCCATTCGGGGTAAGTCCTGCAGAAGACAGAGATCAGCCACCGACAGCAGCAAAAAAAGTTTTGACCGAAAGCATCCAGGATACAAGCCCCCGGATTCATCCGTCCAGAAATAAAAAACCTGTATCCGATAAACTTGCCCCCGAATTTATCCGTAGGGTCAATGCTAAAATCTAAAATCTAAAATCTAAAATCTAAAATCGATTGACCTTTGTTCAAACCCCCAGATTCATCGGTCAAGTCCATCTATCTAAAATCTAAAATTGTTCGATCCGCCAACAGCCAACAATTAGCTCGCAGCAACCCATGACTAAAATTATCCAAATTTTATCCCCTGATGAAGTGAGGCGCACTCTCACCCGCGTCGCTTCCCAGATTGTCGAAAAATCAGGGAATCCCTCGGAGTTAGTGCTGTTGGGCATTCATAGTAGAGGAGTGCCTTTAGCTCAAATTTTGGCAGATCAAATTGAAGTGCTCGAACAAGTCAAAGTATCCGTGGGCGCTTTGGATATTACCTTTTACCGAGATGACTTGGATCGAGTTGCGATGCGGACACCGGCTAAAACAGAAATTCCTTTCGATTTGACGGGCAAAACCGTGGTGTTGGTAGATGACGTTATATATAAAGGCAGAACGAGTCGAGCGGCTTTGAATGCGGTAAACGATTACGGGCGGCCGGAGAAAATTTGGTTGGCGGTATTAGTCGATCGCGGCCACCGAGAAGTACCCATTCAGCCGGATTTTACAGGTAAAAAGTTGCCGACTGCAAAGGAAGAACAAGTTAAGGTTTACGTTCAAGAACTCGACGGGCGGGACGGAGTGGAGTTAATTAAGGGTTGATACGATTTGAGATTTGAGATTTGAGATTTTAGATGGGCAAAACTGACTGTTCGACTAAATTAGGAATGAGAATTAAATAACTTCCACAAGATTGTGGGATGGGCGTCCCGCCCGTCCTTTTTGGACGGGCGGGACG
>NZ_JAUBTI010000180.1:0-6905 GCF_036702415.1 Microcoleus sp. D3_18a_C4
TCCCCACCATTTCCTAAAAATTCACAATTTTTTACAAAACACCAGAAACCCCAGCCAAGTCAATCTTTCCCTATCTCAAATCTCAAATCTCGAATCTAAAATCTCAAATCCCATAACTTTCTCCCTCTTCCCGACTCACTCCCCCACTCTCCGACTCCCCACCATTTCCTAAAAATTCACAATTTTTTACAAAACACCAGAAACCCCAGCCAAGTCAATCTTTCCCTATCTCCAATCTCAAATCTCAAATCTCAAATCCCATAACTTTGTCCTCCCCTGACCCAACTGATCCGAACTCACTTCGAGTTTGCCTCATCCACTAGCGCCTTTGTGCCCGTTCAAGTTACCCGCACAAGCCATCAACTGCCTGCATCCTAGCCCCAAAGCCAAAAGCCCAGATTGTTTGAGAAGTTAATTTTTGTTTTATTTTTGTACCTCTTTATATTAAAAAAGTATCCTAAAATTAATTTAAAATCTAAAAAAAATCTAAAAATAGATTTTTATCTCAAAAAACCAGTTAAGATTCCCAAAGATGCAAAATAAACAAATTTACTAGCATTTTCATTTAGACGCCCCCTTTCTTTTCATCGCAAGTTAGCTAATAATGCTTTCAACGAGGTGACTAAGGGCCGAGTCCAAAATTGGCCTAACCCAAAGACGGATACAAGCCCCAAACAAAAGTCGTCGAGATCGAAAATTTTAGTTAGAGAGAAGCCCCAGATTCATCTGTGGAGTCCATTCTTTAATCTCAAATCTGAAATCTCAAATCGACTGACAGTAAGGGAATTGCAATTGGGCTATTGCAATTGGGCTATGGAAATTGGGCGATCGAAAAAAAGCATGAAAACCCAGCCCTCATCGTTTTGATAGAAACCTATAGGAGAACCAAGAGTGAAACTAGCAGTTTACGGAAAAGGTGGAATTGGTAAATCGACAACAAGCTGCAACATCTCCGTTGCCCTAGCCAAGCGCGGCAAGAAAGTTTTGCAAATCGGTTGCGATCCAAAGCACGACAGCACATTTACCCTCACTGGCTTCTTGATCCCCACAATTATTGACACCCTTCAGCAAAAGGACTATCACTACGAAGACGTTTGGCCAGAAGATGTCATCTACAAAGGCTACGGCGGCGTTGACTGCGTAGAAGCAGGCGGCCCACCCGCAGGAGCTGGCTGCGGCGGCTATGTAGTCGGCGAAACCGTCAAACTGCTCAAAGAACTCAATGCCTTCGACGAATACGACATCATCCTGTTCGACGTGCTCGGTGACGTAGTGTGCGGCGGTTTTGCAGCCCCATTGAACTACGCCGATTACTGCATGATTGTTACCGACAACGGGTTCGACGCTTTATTTGCAGCCAACCGCATCGCCGCCTCAGTCCGCGAAAAAGCCCGCACTCACCCGTTGCGGCTCGCCGGTTTAATTGGCAACCGCACCTCAAAGCGCGACTTGATCGACAAGTACATTGACTCTGTACCCATGCCGGTGCTGGAAGTGCTGCCCCTGATTGAAGACATTCGCGTTTCTCGCGTCAAAGGCAAAACATTGTTTGAGATGGCCGAAAGCGATCCTTCCCTCAACTACGTCTGCGATTACTACCTCAACATCGCTGACCAGATTTTGGCAATGCCCGAAGGAGTAGTGCCCAACGACACGCCCGATCGCGAATTATTCGCCTTACTTTCAGATTTTTATCTAAATCCAGTGCAACCGGTGGTCAAGAAGGAGGAAGATGAGCTAGACCTGATGATGGTTTAATAGGTCTAGCGATCAGGATGAGGATAAAGAGGTTATGGCTTTTTTTGATACTTTTTCAGTTGCTCTCAAACAGAAGTGGTTGGACTACTACCAGGTAAATCGGGCTTGGCTGCTCCTGCACATGACGGCTGACAACACGGTCGCCACACCCGACGGCGGGAAAAGGCCTGTTTCTTACCTCATCCTGGGAATTGCGGCTGCCCTGGAGCCGGAACTCCAGCAATTAATGCTGCCCTTCTCAAAACTCAAGCCGGATGCAGACAGCCTGATCGAAGTGTTGGGGCTAAATTTTGACCCGGACCTCGCGCTGGGTATGCCCTCAAATATCGTGCCGCAGACGATCGGCACATCTCCAACACCCGCAGCGGCTCAAACTGCAACTGCTGCACCCGCAGCGGCTCAAACTGCAACTGCTGCACCTGCAGCGGCTCAAACTGCAACTGCTGCACCTGCAGTGGCTCAAACTGCAACTGCTGCACCCGCAGCCGCTCAAACTGCAACTGCTGCACCCGCAGCCGCTCAAACTGCAACTGCTGCACCCGCAGCGGCTCAAACTGCAACTGCTGCACCCGCTGATGCCAAATCTAATAAATTGGGCGGTGCGGGCTTAGCAGCAGCCGGAGTAGTCGCCGGAGTCGCCGGAGCGGCCGGTCTGGCTGCTGCTGCGTCAGCACTGAGCTCCGACGACGAATCCTTCGATGAGTTTGAGGAAGAAGCAGTCTCTGATTTCGACCTGGGCGATGACGAGGAAGAAGCGGTCTCTGACTTCGACCTGGGCGATGACGAGGAAGAAGCGGTCTCCGACTTCGACATGGACGATGACGAGGAAGAAGCGGTCTCCGACTTCGACATGGACGATGACGAGGAAGAAGCGGTCTCCGACTTCGACATGGACGATGACGAGGAAGAAGCCTCGGCTTTGGACGGTCTCGGTCTCGAAGACGATGAGGAAGACGCCGTATCTGACTTTGATATGGACGATGACGAGGAAGACGCCGTATCTGACTTTGATATGGACGATGACGAGGAAGATGAAGCCTTGGCTTTGGGCGGTCTCGGCCTCGGCGATGATGACGAGGAAGATGAAGCATTGGCTTTGGGCGGTCTCGGCCTCGGCGATGACGAGGAAGATGAAGCCTCGGCTTTGGGCGGTCTCGACCTCGGCGATGATGACGAGGAAGATGAAGCCTCACAATTTGGGACTTTGACCTCTGGAGATCTCGAATCGGGGATTTCCGATCCGTTTGGGGAAGAAGATGCAGAGTTTGTCGCCGAAGAAATACCCGATCCTTTTGGGACAGCGACCTCAGATGACCTAGACATGGATCTGGGCGACTTGGACGATGACGGTATTGACGATTTCTCTGTATCTGATGACGATGACCTCGACGATCTCGGACTCGACGATCTGGGGGAAGCAACTACCGGAGATCCCGATGAAGATGATTTAGATGCTCTAGATCTCGGTGATTTGGATTCCGACGATGAAGATGAAGAAATTTCAGGCTTTTTGTCGGATTTTAAGTGAGGTTGTTGCGATCGCCCCAGTCTCTCCTAGTCTTGAAGTTTCCCGCTCTATTTGTGAGTTGTGAGTTGCGAGTTGTTAATTTTTAATTGGCTCCAACTCACAACTGCCAAAAGGCTTTTTGCCTTAGCGAGTTGAAGAAAACTAAATCCCTGCTGTGAGGGATTGTATGCCCTCGCGCAGAATTTTTTAGCCAGAATTTTGGATGCTGCGACTGCGGAAATATTGAGTTTGCTGCATCTATTTTTCACAGGAATTAGCCCAAAAATAGGTATTTCTATTTATTGTTCGCTGTGCGTCGCGATAGCGCAAAACAGGTGTTTTCTCGCCACTGCGGCTGTCCGCGATCGAGAGGAAAAACAACCTATTCCTCTGGTGGGCGATCGCACCGAGACGATCGCAAAATCCAGGTGTTTCCTCGCTCCGCCGCAAGTCCTGTTCGAGACGAAAAACAATTTAAATGGAGAAGATTTGAGATATGACTGCTATTACTACTAATGAACCGGAAGCTTTAAACTTTGAATGCGAAACAGGCAATTATCACACTTTTTGTCCGATTAGTTGCGTAGCTTGGCTTTATCAAAAAATTGAAGATAGCTTTTTCTTGGTCATCGGTACCAAGACTTGCGGCTATTTCTTGCAAAACGCAATGGGCGTGATGATTTTTGCTGAGCCTCGCTATGCGATGGCTGAGTTGGAAGAAGGCGATATTTCCGCTCAGTTAAACGATTATGATGAGTTGAAGCGGCTGTGCTTGCAAATTAAGCGCGATCGTAACCCCAGTGTAATTGTTTGGATCGGCACTTGCACCACCGAAATCATCAAAATGGATTTGGAAGGGTTAGCACCGAAACTCGAAGCAGAAATTGGCATTCCCATCGTCACAGCGCGCGCTAACGGCTTGGATTACGCTTTTACTCAAGGGGAAGATACCGTTTTAGCAGCGATGGCTGCTAAATGCCCTGACAAAGCTCCTGTGGTAGAAGCTCAGAAGCAAGAAAGAAATGCTATCTCTCAACTGCTGAATTTCGGTAAGAAAAAAGAGGAAGTTGCAGCAGATGAATCGGAATATGTCAAGCACACGCCGCTGGTACTTTTCGGTTCTTTGCCCGATCCGGTTGTCACTCAGCTAACTCTAGAATTGAAGAAGCAAGGAATCAAAGTTTCCGGTTGGCTTCCTTCCAAGCGCTACACTGAATTGCCAGTCTTGGAAGAAGGTTATTATGTATCGGGCATGAATCCGTTCTTGTCGCGCACAGCTTCTACGTTGATGCGCCGCCGCAAGTGTAAGCTAATTGGTGCGCCATTCCCGATCGGCCCTGACGGAACCCGCGCTTGGATTGAAAAGATTTGCTCAGTGTTGGGAATTGAACCAAAAGGTTTGGACGAACGGGAAGCGCAAATTTGGGCAGGTTTGGAAGATTACCTGCAAATAATTCGCGGCAAATCTGTCTTCTTTATGGGCGACAATTTGCTTGAGATTTCTTTAGCACGTTTCTTGATTCGCTGCGGCATGACTTGCCCGGAAATCGGCATTCCTTACATGGACAAGCGCTATCAGGCGGCCGAATTGGCTTTGTTAGAAAAGACTTGTCACGAGATGGGAGTTCCTACTCCTCGGATTGTGGAAAAACCAGACAATTACAATCAGTTGCAGCGGATTTACGAGCAGAATATTGATTTGGTGATTACTGGTATGGCTCACGCTAATCCTTTGGAAGCGCGGGGAATTAATACTAAGTGGTCTGTTGAGTTTACTTTTGCTCAGATTCACGGCTTTGGTAATGCGCGGGATATTTTGGAGTTGGTGACTCGTCCGCTGCGCCGGAATAATTCGCTGAAGGATTTGGGTTGGGGTAAGTTGGTGAAGAATGAAGCGAAGGTTTAATCGTTTTTAGCCTTGAATTAGAAACCCGGTTTATTAAATAAACCGGGTTTTTATTAAAATATTACTGAATTTTTCCGATAAAATGAGTGGTATTAACCGTGAACTAACTATAGACAATAGACACATTGCCAAGCATCTCCCAGATACACTACAAATGCAAAGGTTATTGCAGCGAGGGGGATCTGCTCATGTATTTAACAATGAAGCTACAATGATTAGAGTGGCACAAGCCATAATAGAAAATGGGGAATTCACCGGCATTATTCGCAATCACGAACGATATGGACTCTACTTTTCCAGCCCAATTGGTTATAGAATTCAGAGTGATGGCAGCCAAATTCCTTTACATTACGGTGAAATTAAAGTGATAGGAGATAAATATCATGTCATCCCCCGTACCCAACCTAGCAAATAACTGGCAGTTTACAGAAATATGGGTTGACCCTACCTCTGTCCCTCCTTATGTTTTGATGTTGCTCGGTGATGATAAAAATAATTTTTGCATTTTTGACCCGGCTGAAGACTATAAGATTGTTTTTGCTTGTTCTAGCTATGAGGAAGCAAGGCTTTGGCTGCTTGAAGATGAGTATGAGCGGGTTGAAGGGCGGCTCAATGTTGAGCAAGTGGCTTAAGTTATTGATGATGAAAGTCAAGCTTAAATCTCTAGATTATTACTTGGGTCTGAAATATCCTATCAGTTTTCACCCGGAAGCTGAAGGTTATACGGCGATAATCAAAGACCTTCCGGGCTGTATGTCTCAGGGTGAAAGTTTATCGGAAGCGATGGAGAATATTCAGGAAGCTAGGGAATTATGGATAGAAACAGCTTATGAGTGTGAAGATGAGATTCCTTTACCTACAACGGAAATTGAGTAGAGCGGAAATTTATCGTTGCAAATTCCTAAATCTATACATTTGAGTTTAGCAGAAAAAGCGGAAAGGGAAGGAGTTAGTCTTGACCAGTACATTCTGGTTGTGTTAAGTAAAGCAGGTTAAAAGATAATCAGATAAGGACGATCGAGTTTGAGGGAGGGTTAAAGGGCGAGCAATCTTTTTTATGAACGGCTGATGCAGGCAGATTAACGCAGATTAACGCGGATGAAGAGTGCGATCGTACTTTCAAATCAAGTTACAATTACGCCAAATCTCAATAACATTCTCGGCAAATAATCATCCAAATTCTTGATGTGTTCATCTGTTAACTCAATCAAGTTTAGTTCGTACTTCTGGTACAGTTCTTGCTTGACTTTCTTACGCGCCACATACTCCGGGTTGTTCTCATATCCCCAGTATTCAATATACACTTTTCCCCCAGGAATATAAAAGTCACAGTAAGCTTCTTCCTCTATGGGTAGTCGGCGTTCATAGGCGTGAACTAGCTCGGCCATATAGAGCCAATTATCAATCAAAACTTCCGCTTTAGACCGCACAAAATGACCGTCGGTTGTTCGATGCTGTGCACTCGCCCGAAACTTTTCCCGGAACCCTAGCTTTGTGTTTACTTCTGTTTTGCTCTGTTCTGAATTGTCACCTTTAAGACTCTCAATAGTCGCTAGAAAAACTTGATTTGTCAGTATAGATTCTGGCCAAAGCACATAAGGAGTGTTGTCTTGAGGGTAGGTTTTTTGCACCGCCCCAAAACCTATTCCCCGCTTAGCATTAGTGACAAGTTAAGGTGAGGGGTAAATTGTCAAGGGGGTATTTACATTGGTTAAAAAATAGATAAAACTCAGA
>NZ_JAUBTI010000181.1:0-6708 GCF_036702415.1 Microcoleus sp. D3_18a_C4
TTAAAAAAGAATGCAACAGTATTCTTGTTCCCCCCGCAATGCAGCGGGGGGGCTAGGGGGGGTCGAAGAGTGTTGCACGATTTTAGAGAAATCATATTACTTCTGTTTGATTACTACCAAAGTAATGTCATCAAATACTTTTTGCTCCCCGATATATCGCCGCACGTCGTCAATAACAGCTTGCTTGATTTCTGTTGCTGACCTTTCCCTGTTAAGGACAACAACTTCAATCAATGGCTCGATACCGTATTGATTTTTATTCATATCAAAAGCTTCGGTAATTCCATCTGTGTAGAGTACGACAACATCCCCCGAATTCAACTGTATTTCAGTAGAAGCAATGAAATCGGCAATATCTGCTTCCAAGGCGATGGGAAAACCTAACTCTATGGTATCAATCCGCTCTACTTCGCCGCTGTCACGCACGACAATCACTTCTTCGTGCTGTCCGCTCAAACGCAGGATGTTGTCCCCCCGATATTCCAGCAAAGAAAGGCTCATATTTTTACCGGAATCCATGCGCTCTACGTTGTCAAAAAGCGTTTGGTTGACTGTCTGCAATAATTTAACGGGGTCGGTTTCATTGTGGATCACCAAAGCGCGAATTGCTGTTTGCGCCATAATCATTAACACGCCACTTTCTAAACCGTGTCCTGTCACGTCGCCGATGCCAATTGTGGCTTTACCGCCGTGATTTAGTACGTCGTAGTAGTCACCGCCAACTTCATCAGCCGGTTCCATGAATCCAGCTATTTCTAGCCCTGCAATTGACTCTAATTCCTGCTGTTTAGGCAAAATCATTTGTTGCAGGCGGCGGGTTACGTCTAGTTCGGCACTCATGCGAAGATTTTCTACTTTTAGCCGTTCGTTCAAAATCAATATTTCTGTATTAGCTTGGGCTAATTGTGCAGTTCGTTCTTCTACTTTGTGCTCTAAGGTTTGATAAAGTTGGGCATTTTCTAAGGCGATAGATGCCTGTGCCGATAGGAGTTTTAAAACTTCTATTCGCGCTGAGGTAAAAGCCTTTTCTACTAGGTTGTTTTCTAAGTAAACTACGCCCATGAAGCGACCTTGATTGATGATGGGAGTACAGAGTATGGATTTGGTTTGATGGGCAACAATATAGGGGTCGGCGGCAAACATTGCCTCGGTGGTAGCATTGTTTAAGACGGCAGGTTTTTGGGTTCTTTCTACATAGTTGATGACGCTCATGGGGAGGATTTCGGGGAGGGGCAGATGGGGAATGAGTGATACGGTAATGTTGTCGCCTTCGACTTGTCCGACGGCTTCTATGGTGAATGTGTTTGAGTGTTTGAGTAGCAAATATCCGGTTTGTGCGCCGGCATTTTCTATGGCGATTTTGATTAGTTTTGCTAGCAATTCACTGAGGACTATTTCACTGGAGATGGCTTGGGCGGCTTTGAAGACGGAGGCTAGGTCAAATCCTTCGGAATTGCTACTACTGGTGATGATGGTGGCTAAGGTGAGGCTGGTTTCTGCGGGTTTTTGAGCGTTGATTTTGGCGAAGAATTGCGGATATCGGGTTTCTAAGTCTTTGACTTTGGCTTTGGCTCCCCAGCGGATGTAGCAGTAGTATGCTTCTAGTAGGAAGAAGCGGGCCATGTTTTCTTGGCCGCGAGTTAGGTGAAATTCGCCGGTGAGTTCGTTGGCGAGGGCTTCTTCTTGGATGTATTGCTGTTCTCTAGCCCCGGTGATGGCCGCATCGTAGAGGGTGATGGCTGCGGGGTAGTCTCCTAAAATTCTCGCTTTTTCTGCTTCTACTAACTCGTATTTGTGTTGGTAGTTGGCGGGGCAATTGTTGGCCCAATGTCTCATTGTTTGTTGATGGGTGGCTACTTGTTGGAGATATTCTCTCTGTTCGGTTTCGCTGACGTGGGGATATTGAGCGAGGAGGCTGAGGGAGTAGTAAAAGTTGAGTTTTGCTGTCACTATCATCCCACCAACAGGTGTTTTATATTTATCTGCTTGTCGAGCATTTTCAACCGCTGCTTCTCGT
Organism: Microcoleus sp. D3_18a_C4; assembly: GCF_036702415.1. Lineage (NCBI taxonomy): Bacteria > Bacillati > Cyanobacteriota > Cyanophyceae > Oscillatoriales > Microcoleaceae > Microcoleus > Microcoleus sp. D3_18a_C4. The sequence continues at coordinate 2,018 of NZ_JAUBTI010000181.1, forward strand.
TCTTTAAATAGATATGAAAGGAAGGTTTTAAAGGTGTATATAAAAAATAAGTTAAAATAGTTATTTATTTCTACGGCAGCTTTAATAGATTCTTTTTCATTATATTCATCACCCGTTAACTCAGTTGGCCGGTTTGATAGACCAAGTAAACTTAAGTAAACTTGTCGATACATCTTAATAGCTTCAATTGAAAAATATTGCTTGAATTTTACAATTAAATAGCCATAGTTTCGACTGTTAAATTCAACGGAATCTAAGTCATTACCTGTAAAAAAGTTATGAAGATTATTTGATAGCATTGCATAGCAGGCATACTCTAAATTTCCGGTTTCCAACCCACTATTAACAGCATCTTGCAAAGGTTCTATTGTTTCCCTAACATGGTCTTTCCAGTGTCCAATAAATGAGTTAAAGTAATGTAAGACAAACGCTTTAATACTTTTAACATTAAATTTATCTAATAATTTCAAAGATAGTTGACCAAATCTATATCCTGAATCAATATCCCCACCCACAGTCAAAAAGACACCATAATTGACGTATATGCCAGCAGCTAAGGGAGGATTACCGTAAGTTAAGCAGATATCCACCATTGCAAATAAAAGCCGAGATAGTAAGGCAGGATTCGTAATATAAGCAGCAGAAGTAACAGTTAAAAGAATCCGAATTGCGGCAAACTGATAAGGATCGGTCATTTCGGGAAGGTCGCATAAATCCTCAATTTGTTTATTTTCTTCGGTCATTTTTCTTGAAATTACCTGAATCAAAATTCCGGGATTTTCTGACATTTTCGACAGCGAAATACCTAATTTTTCCAGCACTTCTAGCCCTGTATCTATTGCTTCTGATAGCCTGTATTGAGAAATATAAGACTGAATTTTTACCTCGTAAACTTTCACTCTGTCTAAAAGCGTTTTCGCCTCTTGCAGCACAACTTCTAAAAGCTGTTCCGCCCGTGCAAAATTACCGTTTAAATATTCAGATTCTACGGTTTCCACATAGATAGGCAGCGTTAAGTAATAATCACTCTGCCAACTATCGGCAGCCAGCAGTCCCAAACTGATATTAAAATAATTAACCGCCGCTTCAAAGGCTGCGGAAGCTTTAGCTTTTTGACCGGCAATCAAGTTAAGTTCTGCTAACAGGTTTTTATCTGACTGTGCGGCTAGTAGGGGTGATGCCTCTGTGGTTGCCTCTATACCAAAATTCAATTGATTAACTAGGGCAAAAATATTGTTTTTGCGTTCTTCGGCTGTGGTATTTTGCAGCAGCAGTTGACCAATTTGGAAGTGAGTTGATTTTTTCTCGGTTTCGGGAATCAGAGAATAGGCAGATTGCTGCACTCTGTCGTGCAAGAATTTGTAATCTACTTTCACATCTTGCAGCCGCACTGATTCAGATTCTGAATCGACAAATACCAAGGGAATTTTGTAGGCTTCCGACAGGGGTAAAATCAAACCCGCCTGAAGCGCTGGCCACAACTGCGCCCCCGTTACTAATTCTGATGCTTCGTTGACAATGGCTAAAACATCTAAGTTGAAAGTGTTGCCAATACAAGCGGCAAGTTTTAACGCTTTTTGAGTAGCCTCTGGCAGTTTTTGAATGTTTCTAGCAATCAGTTCGACAACGTTTAAATCGGTAATGCCAATGGCTTGGATTGCCTCGATATCCCATTGCCATTTATCGCTGCTGGCTTCGTAATTCAGCAGGTTTTCCAAGGCGAGGGTTTTCAGCAGTTGGGTTAAAAAGAAAGGGTTGCCTTGGGTTTTGCTAAACAGGAGTTGGGAAAAGGATTGAATGCGTCTTGTGGCTGCGGATTCATTGAGAGTATCGGCAATCAGTTGGCTAACATGATTTAGCGCTAAAGGTTGGACGGTGATGTTGTTGAGATTCGCCCCCGATGCGCGGATTTTTTCTAAGGTTTGAATTAAAGGGTGAGTGGGGTTGACTTCGTTATCGCGATATGCTCCAATAATTAACAAATATTGGCTGTCGGAGTCACTCATCAGCAGTTGCATCAGTTTCAGGGAGGCTGCATCTGCCCACTGCAAGTCATCTAAAAACAGCACAACGGGGTGTTGGGGCTGACAAAAGACTTTGAGGAATTGTTGAAAAACTCGATTGAAGCGGTTTTGTGATTCTGTTGGCCCTAATTGTGGCACTTCTGCCTGGGGCCCGATAATAAATTCTACTTCGGGGATGACATCAATAATGACTTGGGCGTTGGGGGTGAGGGCATCTAAGAGTTGATGTTTCCAACTGGCAATTTGTCCGGCATTTTCGGTGAGTAATTGATTGATTAAGGCTTGAAAAGCTGTGATGATGGCTGAGTAGGGAATGTTGCGGTTAAATTGGTCGAATTTGCCGGAAATGAAATAACCCCGCTGGCGAACAATGGGTTTGTGAACTTCGTTGACGATGGCGGTTTTGCCAATGCCGGAATAGCCGGATACTAGGATCATTTCGCTGCTGGAAGGGGAAGGGGAAGGGGAAGGGGAAGGGGTAAGAGTGGATTCCTCGGTTTGAACCCCCCCGGCCCCCCTTGGTAAGGGGGGGGTAAGAGTGGATTCCTCTTCTTCTAAAGCCCCCTTATTAAGGGGGTTGGGGGATCGTAGTGTTGGGGTAAGAGTGGGGGATTCTGGTTCTGAAGCATAGCTTTGATCCCCCCCAGCCCCCCTTAAGAAGGGGGGGGTAAGAGTGGATTCCTCTTCTTCTAAAGCCCCCTTACTAAGGGGGTTGGGGGTTATAGAGGATAGGCTAATTCTTTCAAAGGCGGCTAATAATTCTATTACTTCCTGTTCGCGGCCGTAAAGTTTTTGTGGGATCAGGAGTTGGCTACCTTTGTCGCGGGTGGCTATGGCAAAAGGTGCTATTGTTCCTGTAGCAAGCAACTGATTTAAACAAGTTTCTAAGTCAAATTTTAATCCCGCTGCGCTCTGATATCTCTCTTCGGCATTTTTCGCTAAGAGTTTCATTACGATATCAGAAATAGTTTGAGGAATTTCTCTAATTTCACAAATAGGTAAAGGCTGTTTAGCTAAGTGACAATGTATTAATTCCATCGGATCGACCGTGGCAAAAGGTAACTGACCCGCGAGCATTTCGTATAAAGTCACTCCTAAAGAATAATAGTCGCTGCGGTAATCTACCGAACGGTTCATTCGCCCCGTTTGTTCTGGGGAGAGATAGGCGAGAGTACCAGCCAGTTCCGAGGGGTTGCTCACAGATTGATTTTCTTGTTGCAGGCGGGAGGAAATGCTAAAGTCAGTGAGTTTGACTTCGCCTGTGGTAGAGTTAATAATGATATTGCCCGGTTTAATATCTTTGTGAATAATCGAATGGCGGTGCAAATAATCTAAGGCATCTATTAAGGCAATGGCAATTCTCAGAACTTCTGTTAAAGGGAAGGTTTGGTTAGTAAGTAACTGGTCGAGAGAGGAGCCGCCAAAATCTTCTAAGATTAGGGCAAAGTTATTGCGAGAGTTTTCTAGGCTGTAGACTTTGGTGATACTAGAACTGTCTAGGGGTTGGGCAATTTTGTATTCATTTCTGAGGCGGGTAACTTCTTCCAGAGTGGGATACTCGGATTTGAGAAGTTTGACGATAACGGGTTGCTGGTCTGCTTCGCGGTAGCCTCGATAAACCAAACTTTTTACGCCGCTGTGAAGTTCTTGTACAATGCGATATCCGTTAAGTCCGAGCATAGTCCCTGCGCTGGTTGGTATTGTGCTTGTTAGTGATATTAGCCTATCGGGAGTGAAAACCACTGTATCATCAAGAAAATCCGTAAAGATTCATATTTTGCACGACGATAGAAAAGCTGTAGGGGCGGGTTCACCAACAATATTTGGTGAAAATCAACCATCTGATAAACCCGCCCCGGCCGGAATATTATGATGGTCAATTCATCGGATAGGATATGACATGAAGCGATCGGGAGATTTGTCGTTGGGTGGGGGCGGGTTTATGAGATAATCGATCTTAACAAAATATTGTTGGTGAACCCGCCCCTACAACATTTAACATAATACAATCAGCCCGGCCGCCGTCAATAGTTGCCGATCTAGACTGTAGAAAACTCATCTGTTATAGAATAACAGCAAAATCTATATTTCCCACCAAAGGGAACCCGGAGAAAATTATGGCATTTCCGCAGGATTGGAAAAGCGCTGAAGCCGCAATATCTCGGTTCATTGCTCAGTCATGGTTAGAGCCTGAACTGTACAACAACTTGCTCACACGGCCCACCGCTACCCTCCGGGAGGCTGGATTAATTGAAGACTTCGTAGAAGTCCGCATCAATCAGAGTCCCGATGCCGTTCCCCTCCTTCAAGGTACTTCAGGGGAGACGGTGATTTATGTCCTACCCCTGCCTCCCAAACCCGATGATCTGACAGATCCACAGATTAGCACTTGGCTGGAGCAGCGGGCAGAGATAGCCCCTGGTTCGGCTCCTAAGTGTAGCTAAAGTCCCTTTAGCTTGCCGGAGGCCGAAACCCGTAGCTTGCCAGTTTGTCGGCCCCGCTTGGCTCTAGTCACAGCGGGGCCCCTTGAGGAGAGTTGACTTTTCCGGGGTTGCCAAAACAATATTTGTTAATAATTATCAAATATCTCGGCGAACCCGCCCCTTGTATCTTAAAGGAGTCAGTAGATCGCCACGTCATGGATTCGATCGAGCCGACTTTCAGGCG
>NZ_JAUBTI010000182.1:0-6486 GCF_036702415.1 Microcoleus sp. D3_18a_C4
CCTTATTCTCTCCCGGCGCGGTGGCTCTAGTTCTTCTTTTGCCACCGTTCTCATCTTTATTTAGTCTAAACGACAGTCAATTATTGGCAGGTATTCTTGGTGAACCCGCCCTACCAAAATCGCGGTCGCTCGACCGGACAGGATATAATTCCGATGCTACCGGAAACGATATTACCAGCCGCTACAGCATTAGCTTAATTAAAAGAACGCAGACGGAATTCCATCTGCGTTCATCTGTGTTTATCTGCCTCTATCTGCGGTCAAAAAAACTCCCAATCCAACTACTTCGCCGCAGGTAAAGACAACTGAGGCGAAGTTTTAGGATAGCTTCCATTCACGGGAATCGCATCCGGTTCCTGCGAAAGCAAAAACTCGCGAATCACCCTAGCAACTGCTCTTTGAGCTAAACCGCCGACTACTTTCTGCCCCATATTCTGCACTTCTGGTTTCACCAACAACTGCGGAAGAAGCTGCAATACTTTCGTCCCGTCAAAACCGGGAGTTGATTGCAAAATATCCCAAATCCGTTTGATGTGTTCTAGATTGTTTTTTTCTTTTTGTGAAACCACCGGTTGATTGGCCTTGACTCCAAACCATTCGCCCACGACTGCTTTGGCGTTAGCAAAGGCGTTGGTGGAAAGTGTGTCGAGACTTTTGACTAATTCCAGGACAATACGATCGCGAATGAAATCTCCTCTTTCGGAAAATAAATACTCTAATGCTTGGTTCAAGATTTTGCTGACATCGTAATCCTCACTCTCGCGGGCATTGTTGAGCAAGTTTTCTAAGCGGTTCCAGCGGAATTCGCCTTGTTTGAACAGCAAATCTTGCAGGGATGCTCTCAATTCCGGTGCGGGGTCGCTCAACAGCCGTTTGGCTACGTAAGGATAGGCTTTGCTCAGCACTTTGAATTCCGGGTCAACGTTGATGGCAATCCCTTCTAACGTAACGAGCGATCGAATAATCAAAGCATAGTAAGCTGGAACCCGGAAAGGATATTCATACATCACCGCCGAAAGCTCGTCAGTAATGCTTTTGAAATTGAGCTCGGCAACGCTAGCACCCAAAGCATTGTTAAATACCCCCGCCAAAGCTGGAATAATTGGCGTTAAATCCGTATCTGGTGTTAAAAACTCCAACTTGACATAATCTTTTGCTAAACCTTCAAAGTCGCGGTTCACCAAATGCACCACAGCTTCCAACAAGCCGTACCGCTGATAAGGTTTTACTTCGCTCATCATCCCGAAATCGAGATAAGCCAACTGACCGTCAAGAGTTGCCAAAAGATTGCCGGGATGCGGGTCGGCGTGAAAGAAACCGTGTTCTAGAAGTTGTCTGAGAGAGCATTGCACCCCCACTTCAATTAAGTAAGGAGCGTCGATTCCTTGAGCTTTAACGGCTTCTAAATTCGTAAGTTTGATGCCGGTGATCCACTCCATTGTTAAGACGCGGCGGCGGGTATATTCCCAGTAGATGCTGGGAACGTAAATGTCTTTGATGTGGCCGTAGAGTTGGGCAAACCGTTCGGCATTTTGACCTTCGTGGGTGTAGTCCATTTCTTCGTAAATGCGCTCGCCCAACTCGTCCATAATGCTGGCGAGGTCACTGCGAATGATTTTGAAGTTGTTTTGTGCCCAAACTGCAAGACGCCGCAGGATGTAGATATCTAAGCCGATGTTCTCGGCTAAACCCGGTCGCTGCACTTTGATTGCGACTGTTTCTCCGGTTTTGAGTTTGCCTTTGTAGACTTGTCCGAGAGATGCTGCTGCGATCGGATCTGGGCTGATTTCTGCGTAGATGTCTTTGGGGTGGGCTCCCAATTCTTCTTGGATGAATTGATATGCTACTTCGTTGGGAAATGCTGGCAATTGGTCTTGCAGCGTTGTTAGTTCTTCTAAATATACTGGCGGTACTAAGTCGGGCCGTGTTGAAAGTGCTTGTCCGATTTTGATGAAAGCTGGGCCGAGTTGGCCGAGAATTTCCCGCAGTCGGACGGCGCGGCGCTTTTCGTTCTTGAGGGTGCGACCTGTTTTGCCGTCGAACCACAAACTGAAGGCAAAGCTAAAAAATGTCCAAACAACGCTCGACAGCCTTCCCCAGACTTGTAGAGGTCGATTTCGGTACAGGGCTGCGATCGCCACTGGATCGTACCGAACAGCATCTCCGGCTAACTCGAAAGCTATGTCTCTGGCTGATTTGAGCGGTTCGGGAGTGGCGACCTCCGTCTCTAGTGATACTGGTACTGCTTGCAGGGGAATTGTATTTGCATCTTGGAGATTGCCGAGTACAGCCTGAGTCCCTGAATTTACATAAGTTTGCGGGGAGGCTGGCGATACTGTCTTGACATTCATAAATCAGACCTAGTGTGAAGCATTGTAAATATATTGTAACAATTTAAGGAAGAAGACCCTTATTCCTTCTTATATACTTACTCGCCGCTGCTGGATCTTTTGAGTCGATCGCGAATGCCTGATAGTTGCGATTGGCTGCTGACGGGCGATCGAGGTTGGGGCATTTCGGTATCGGGCCAGTTCGGTAAGTCGTTACAGGGACAGAACTCCGGGGGCATTCCGGTTTGTTTGAACACTACGGGCATAGCGCAGCGCGCGCAGGGACTGATTTCCCAAGCTGGCGTCAGCAGTTGGGCAATTGTTTCGTTTGTGCCTTCGAGGTAACAGTCTCCGCTGTCGCGGGAGATGATTTTTTGCCAGCAGTCTTCAAATTCCTGGCTGTAGCGATCGCCCCCATTTACCAATTTGGGCTGCAGCGCTTCGGAACCGTTGCGAATTAATACTTTTTTGCCTAACTGAAACCAGTAAGCAATATATTTTCTTACTTCACTATCTGATGCCATAACTTTTAGTCAACCCTTCAACTAATTGATTATTTTAGACTTTTAATTGGAAATTACCACTCTTTCTTAAGAGACATTTTATCTTTTATACCAATTTAATGGGAAGTTGCACATATCTCGATCCCCCTAAATCCCCCTGATTGTTGGGGAGTAAGGGTTGACTTTGAGAAGAATCTTGTCCCACCCCCTACTCCCCTTATTAAGGGGGGCTAGGGGGGATCGGATTCTATGCAACATCATAAAAAATTGGTATTACATAATTTCAAAATATTGCTATTCCTCATGTCAAATTGTTGGGCTGTTCCCCCTATGGAGTAGGTTTTTTGACTAATTTATGTGAGTCTTTAGTTTTCAATCTTAATTAAAACTATACCTGATTTTCAGTTAAAATTGTCGTTCGGGAAACCGAGATGTTTTCTCTCTTGTCGATCGCGACTCCGGCTGTTAATTTTTCGCTACGGGCGGCAGCGGGGTACCCAGAGCCCTTAGATCCAAAGCGTAACCTCCGGTGGCGAGGTAAACAGTATCGGCGATCGCCCCGATGTGGCGCACGAGAGTGCCGAGGCGATCGCGAAACAGCCGCCCCGCCGGATAAGCAGGCACAACGCCCCATCCGGTTTCTTCCCCTACCAAAATTACATCAGCCGCCGCCGACTTCAAACAGGCTAGCAAATCTTGCTGCGTAGTCGCCCAAACAGCAGCTTCTTGTTCCAAAAGATTTGCCGTCCAAGTTCCCAGGGAATCAATCAACAAGCAATCTGAGGGCTTGCTTGCCCGCACAACGGCCGATAATTCGATCGGCACTTCTAGAGTTGCCCAATCAACTGGACGGCGATTTCGGTGCTGTTCGAGGCGGCGAACCCACTCCAAATCGGCTTCATCAACCTGACCGGTAGCCACATAGATTACTTGTTTTCCCGAACCCGCCGCCAGAGTTTCGGCCCATTCACTTTTGCCGCTTCGGGCCGGCCCAGTTACTAAGATTAATTGTCTCGATGTGGTGGGTTCTGAGTTAATCATTAGTCAGTCGATTTTAGATTTTAGATTTTAGATTTTAGATTTACTCCACAACAAATGATTTTGGGAGATTGAAGTTTGGTTAAAATTTTTGGGCGGCTCGCGACTAATGTCGCGGGCTTGTCTCCCTTCTTTGGGCGGGGTCACATACAAAGGATTAAACATAATTCCCAATTGCCAATTCCCAATTAGCAATTACCCATGATGATTTAAACGGCCAACTACCAAATGCTTTTTAAGCGATAATAGCATTGATGAGACAATATCAGAGTAAGTCGATCGAGAACCCCCGTATTTCCCAAGCTGTTATTTATGCCAGATCGTCCTCAGATATCAGCGATTATTTGCACCCACAATCGCGCCGCCTATTTAGGTGGGGCGATCGACAGCTTGCTGGTACAGGATTTTCCCGACAACTTTGAAGTAGTAGTAGTGGATAACGCTTCTAGCGATTATGCAAGCCCCGAAAGTTCGACTTCGCGCACTCGCGAGGTAGTAGAAGCAAGACTGGGGGATGGCCGCCTCAAGTACGTCTGGGAACCCGAAATCGGTCTGTCAGTAGCCCGGAACACCGGCGCTAAGCAAGCTCGCAGTGAAATATTAGCTTATCTCGACGACGACGCTATTGCTGAGCCGAATTGGCTCAGGGTGCTGCACGCGGCTTATCAAAGCAATCAAAAACTCGCCGTAGCTGGTGGCAAAGTCAATTTGCTCTGGCCTTCTGCAGTCAGCCCGCCCGAATGGCTGTCACCGGGATTAGCCCAGAACTTGGGAGTTTACGATTTGGGGGAAAGTTGCGTTTACGTCACTGCTGCCGGTTTGACTCCCAGGGGTGTAAACTACTCAATCCGGCGCGCTTTTCTCGAACAAATTGGTGGCTTCGATGTCAAACTCGGTCGAGTAGGCACAAAGTTGCTGTCAAATGAAGAATTGCGGGCCACAGAATTAGCTTTAGAGTTAGGTTGGCAAGTAGTTTATCTACCGGAGGCCCTGGTGCTTCACCATGTCGCCACAGAAAGGCTCAACAAAGCTTGGTTTCTACAGCGCGGGTGGTGGCAAGGCATCAGCGAGTGTTATCGCGAACAATTGTCCGATCGAGCCGGTATTGCTCAGCTTGGGCGGGGGGGTGAAAGAATATTGAGGGGTGTCTGGAAGTCTTTTAAATATATTAGAGATCCAGGGCTGCGCTTTGAAAATTTCGTTTTTGCCTGGGGTCAAATCGGTTATTTGAGCGCAGCCATCCGCGGCCTGATTTTTGCACCGAAATCGACCAGCAGGCATTAGGCTATAGGCAATATCCCTCGCTGCTCAAGTCGTCGGCGCGGCTGTGCCGATCGCATTTCATCCACCAAAACTCGACCGCATTTAGGTTCAAGCACTCGATTATGACATCTAGTTCATCCAAGATTCCGGTTTCAGTTCTCATTCCGGCAAAAGACGAAGAACTTAATCTACCTGCGTGTCTGGCCAGCATTGCCAGGGCGGATGAAGTTTTCATGGTTGATTCCCAAAGCTGCGATCGCACGGTAGAAATTGCCATCAGCACCGGCGCAAAAGTAGTGCAATTCTACTTCGATAACCGCTGGCCGAAAAAGAAAAATTGGTCTTTGGACAATCTGCCCTTTCGCAACGAATGGGTATTAATTGTCGATTGCGACGAGCGCATTCCGCCGGAACTTTGGGACGAAATCGCGCAGGCGATCGAAGACCCCAATTTTGACGGCTACTACCTCAACCGCAAAGTCTTCTTTTTAGGTCAGTGGCTGCGTTACGGCGGCCGATATCCCGACTGGAATTTGCGTTTGTTCAAACATCAAAAAGGACGTTACGAAAACCTCGGCACTGAATCCGTCCCCAATACTGGCGACAACGAAGTTCACGAACACGTCATTTTAGCGGGTCAAGTGGGATACTTAAAAAATGACATGATCCACGAGGATTACCGCGATTTATTTCACTGGATAGAACGGCACAACCGCTATTCTAATTGGGAAGCTCGCGTTTATTACAATATTATTGAAGGGCGCGACGACAGCGGCACTATTGGCGCTCACTTATTTGGGGATGCCGTACAGCGGAAACGCTTTCTCAAAAAAGTTTGGGTGCGGCTGCCTTTGAAACCAATGCTCAGATTTATTTTATTTTACTTCATTCAGCTCGGCTTTTTGGATGGAAAAGCTGGCTATATTTATGCAAGGTTATTGAGTCAATATGAGTATCAAATTAATGCAAAACTTTACGAGTTGCGTTGTTGTGGCGGTCAGTTGAATGTGGCCGAACCTGAGCCTACTCTGTCGCCGCCAGTAGTTATCAGTCAGGAGACTGAAGTGAAATTGCCGTAATAGTAGGTAGGAAATTTTAACCGCAGATGGCGGCGGATTGACGCCGATGAACGCAGATAAATGTTGATTTGGGTTAAGTGCGATCGCCTTTTTTTTACTTATACCAATTTAATGTGAAGTTGCATATATTTCGCTCCCCCTAAATCCCCCTTAATAAGGGGAGTAGGGGTTGACTCTGACCAAACTCTTGTCCACCCCCATTGGTGACAAGTTAAGGCTGTAAGTCTTTTGTCAAGAGGCTTTCGGAGAGTTCTTAAAAAAGAATTGGTCAGA
>NZ_JAUBTI010000183.1:0-4946 GCF_036702415.1 Microcoleus sp. D3_18a_C4
TTGAAATACTCACCGGCATAAATGCGCGGTGATTCTTGACGCTTCATAGGGTTCTGCTAACCGTTGCTAGTCTAACAATCCCTCTGCGCCCGTTTTGAGTCGTGGCGATTCCCCATGGTTGAGTCGATGGGAGGTATTATCCTCCGCACCTCTCAGTTAGATCCGGACGTGCTGGTTTCCCCGCATCCGGCTCCCGATGTTCTTGGCTTTCGCCTTTGCTCATGTGGAGATAATCGTGGCAGCTTTCGTGAACCGCTAAGAGGTTATTAGTTTTCGAGTTATTATGGTTTCCATCTACATGGTGTAGATGTACCTTTTCGTCGCCTAGCATTTTTAGACCACATTTCCCACATTTATGGTTTTGCCGTTTTAAGGCTTTAGAGGTGTCGCCGTCATAGAGCTTGCTGTTACGCTCACTCCAGTAGGCTATATCTCCGTCGTAGGGGGATTTCTCCCCTTTGACATTGACAAATTTGTTTTCGGAGTAAGAAACTGCCGGGAACGCTTTTTCTATCAATTTCTTGACAGTATAACGATTCTTTTTTGCTTCCTTATTGAATACCTTGAAGGCTCTATTTTGGATGAACCACAGTGAAAACCGCGACCCATCCAATTTACAGTAGCGGTGGTAATTTCTCCAGCCTCTAACCACAGGGGCTAATTTCTCAGCCTTGAGTGTGGCTCCATAATTCGAGTTGTTGACGATGTGTTTTACCTTCTGACAGAACGCTTTAAAATTGTCCACTGATGGAACGCATCTAAATTTCCCGTTGTTTTGCACTTTGAAATGCCAACCGAGGAAGTCAAACCCATCTGTCGTAGCTGTTAGCTTGGTTTTCTTTTCACTAACCTTCATACCTCGTTCTGCCAGAAATTCGCTGACTTTATCAAGTATTGCCTCCGCATCATCTTTAGGTTTCAGAATTATTACCATGTCATCCGCGTAACGGACTGATTGGTGTATTTCCTCAATCCCACTGAGAGCGATGTTGGCGAGTAATGGACTTACCACGCCCCCTTGCGGGGTTCCTTGTTCGGGAAATTCTGGATTAACTCCTGATTTTAGACAGCGGAATATTCCGGTCTTGATGCCTTTTGGGGCGATGAGTCGTTCCATTATGCTGGTGTGGCTTATCATGTCGAAGCATTTTTCGATATCGAGTTCGATAACCCGTTTCTCTATTCCGTTGCTATTAGAGCGTAGATTATGAAACAGTTTTTTCTGCGCGTCGTGCGCCGACCTTCCTGTTCTGAACCCATAACTCTGAGCGTGAAAAGTTGCTTCGTGTGCTGGCTCTAGCGCGTATTTTGCGAGGCATTGCCACGCTCTATCGGCGATAGTCGGTATCTTAAGGAGGCGGGTACTCCCATCCTTTTTAGGGATTGGTATTGAACGTAACTTCTGATGTTTCCAGTTGTTACTTTTGGCTCTGAGTTCTTCACTTATAGCGAACCTTTCCTCAAATGTGAGTGAGGCTTTCCCATCGATTCCCGCAGTCTTTTTGCCAGCGTTTAGTTGAGTTACTTGACGTATCGCTAACATTCTTGCAGCCCGAGATTTCAGAATTAGCTTTTGAAGGGACTTCGCTTTGGGCTTGTCTCCAACCTGAATCGCTTTAAACACTCGTTTTTGTAAGCGGAATAAGTCCCTTCGGAATTTCTTCCAAGGTAACGTCTTCCAAGATTCACTAACATTGCTGCTGTGCCTAATCATGCTCTGCTCTAACTTATGTTTTCTGAACACCTCAGACCAATTATGGTCTGTCCTACCCGAACTAAGGGGGTTCCGCTGCTCGTCTAGCCTACTTGGGGTTCGATTTCCCCTTGACCCTCAATCCGTTTTTATTCGTTCCCTCGGTTAGATTAATTGTTCCTTTAGGTGGAGCCAATGTCGGGTGAGGTTCGAGAGTCACCTCTCTCCCCTCCCCTAAGAACGCAGCATGAGAGTTTCCAGCTCACTGCGCTCAAGCCTTATTTCAAGCGAGATTTAACTTGGGTTTTGTGTACCTGTTTATGGCATGGTTTATGCAAGTGCTGAAGATTTTCCACGTCGTCAGTTCCACCCTCAGCGACAGGTAATATGTGATGGGTTTCGATTTCTTCCCCGTTGAGTAAAGGTTCGCCACATTCTGGACACTTCCAGTTTTGGTTTTCTGCTATCGTATAAAGTTTAGTCCCTTTATCAAAGCGGATTTTTCCAAGCTTCTGGTGGCGTTTTTCCCAATATTCTTTTAACGAGGGGTCGTCGGGGCTAGCGTCACCCTTGACTTTTATATGGCGCACGATAGAAGTAGATGCAATTTGGTAAAGGACAAGGAACTTATCCTTTACCCGTCTGTCGCTTGTGGTGCAAGCGAATGTCCATCGATTGCCTTTAATAGTCTTGAAGTAACATTTGCGTATCCATTTTGAGTTTTTGTTGGGATGCCGACGCTTCGCCCAACGCCAAAGGTATTGCCATATCCGATGATGGATATAACCGAAGGTTTCTTTGCTCACCACCCCTTTGTAGTAGTAAGCAAAACCCCTGAGAATTGGATTAAGCTTTTTGATTAAAACTTCTTGTTCTACACTGCTGAGGTTTTTGATTTCTTCTCCTAGGCGCTTACAGAAGGCTAACACCTTCTTTTTGGACGGCTTGATGAGAAGTTTTCCATCGTAGTGTCGGGAGTTGAACCCCAAGAAGTCAAAGCCATCTTCCATTGACGTGATAGCCGTCTTCTCAACGCTTAGTTCAAGACCTCGTTTTGACATCCATGCTTGTATCAGATTTTGGGCAATTTCGAGACTTTCCTTGTCTCTAGCCGTAACAATAAAGTCATCGGCATATCGCACCACACCAAGTTTTGAGTTGGTGGCTTTTATGTAAGTTTCTAAGCCATGCAATCCAATATTGGCTAATAGGGGTGAAATAATCCCGCCTTGTGGTGTGCCTTGTTCCGTAGGATTTAGTTTACCTTGGAACACAAAACCCGCTTTTAACCATCCTTTGACAAGTTCTCTTTTGGGGAAATTACTCATCATGGACAGGATGGATTCATGGGCGATGTTGTCAAAGAATCCCTTGATGTCAGCTTCTAGAACCCAGGTGTCCCTGCCTGTTTTGCTCATACAGGTTCGTATGAAGCCTTGTTCTATGGCATCTTGACAGCTTCTTCCCGGTCGAAAACCATACGAGTGTTGCTCGAATACGGCTTCCCATTCGGGTTCTAGTGAATTCTTTACTATTGCTTGTTCGATTCTGTCGCGCACGGTCGGGATACCGAGCGGTCGTTTCTTCCCGTTAGGCTTCGGTATCTCCACCCTCCGAGTCGGTTTGAGGTTTCCCCCATTCCAGTTGTTTACCAGAGTCACCCGTTGCGACGGGGTATTGACCACTTCTTTGTCAATTCCTGCCGTTGCTTTGCCTTGATTGGTCTGGGTGATACGTCGCACAGACAACAGTAAATTTGCGTGGCTTCGTAGCATCAATTTTTGTAAGCTTCGTAGCTTACGGAAGTTACCAAGTTTTCTCGCACGAAAGATTCTCTGACGTAGGTTTCTAACGAGTTTGCTAACCTTCTTCCAGTTAACCTGGTTCCAGTCTTCAAGTCGTTTCTTCAGTCCGTTTGTTGTCGTAGTTGACATCATCTAACTTGTCCTCGGATTTGATTCCTTTGTCGGGTTTACTTTCGTATAAGACCCAGAAGAAGTCTGCTTTCCTTTCGGTCAGGGATTATGTTTCAACCCCTATCTGGCTCATTACAAGCCAGCATTCGCTTTTTCTTCCATCCTCTACCCTCCTAAGAATTCTGCTTCGGTTGCCCTTGGCTTACTATCGGTATCGACCTCCGGTAGACTCAGTAGGGTTTATCCTGTTGTATCGCTTAGTTGTCTGTTCTCGTTTAGGTACTATCTATTCTGCGGTGAGGGTTATATTCACACGATTTATGAAGGTTAAAATCATAAATCTACTCACTTACCTTTTGGTCGAAGCCTATCAGCCTTATTTGGCTTCTTATCCAGTAACGCAGTTTAAGTGATAGTTCACTTGCGTTTACCATTCAAGAACTCCCCTTTGCTCCTAACCAGTTTGGGCTGCCAGTTTCGGCTACGTTCGTGGTCTGCACTCCGTCCTTTCATTGTTTACTCGGTACGTGATCGGACTCGCTTAAGAGTCTTTTACGTAGGGGTAGAGGGTGTGAATCCTCTAGGGAAGTAGGCTTCCCGTACTAAACGACCAGTTCAGGTCGCGCTTAACTACTGGATTCCCTAGACTCTTGCCGATATTGTCGGGATGATTCGGCGGGAATAATCTCCAGTGGAGTCGGGATTTTTGGTCTGTGACCCGCTCGAAAATAAGTTACTTTTCTAGGCTCTGTTTCACCGTTGGAACCCCCCATTAACGCCAGTGTCACCTCACATTAGATGTCTGGTTGCGTCCTGTTCCCAGCTTCACTCTCCAAGAATCGAGCTTGGTCGGTGTGGGCAGATAGGGAGTCATACCTGAGTCTGGCAGAAGGGGCTTGCACCCTTATCAGACCGAGAGTTCAGCCTTGTGGCTGGAAACGCTATGTACGGGCTTTCACCGTGATTCACGTTTCAACGAATCGCACCCCGACTTTTTCTATAGTCCTCGAAGCATTTTGATCTCTATCCTGCTCAGTACCACAACTAACGCAAAGCACTGAACGAATAGATAAATCAATCTTGCCCCATTTAAAACCACAATCCGCACAAACTTGGCTAGTAGGTTCCCACCTACTAATTACTTGAAACTCTCTACCAAACTTTTCAGATTTAGCCTCACAGAGAGTCCTAAACTCCCTCCACCCTTGCTGACTAATTGCCCGTGAAAGTTTCCGGTTTTTTACCATCCCTGACACATTCAAGTCTTCTAAAATAATCACTTGGTTTTCGTTGACTATTTTGGTTGACAATTTGTGCAGGAAATCTTTCCGGGTATC
>NZ_JAUBTI010000183.1:5046-6383 GCF_036702415.1 Microcoleus sp. D3_18a_C4
AAGTCTTCTAAAATAATCACTTGGTTTTCGTTGACTATTTTGGTTGACAATTTGTGCAGGAAATCTTTCCGGGTATCAGCAATGCGGTTATGCAACTTAGCAATCTTGATTCGTGTTACGTTTCTCCTTTTGGAGTCTTTTGGCTGGCGAGCTAATTGACGCTGGAGTTTGCGGATTTTTCGGTCTAACTTTTTATAGCTAGGACTCTCAGCTTTCTCTCCATCGCTCATCACTGCAAAAGTTTTTATTCCCAAATCGATTCCGATACTTTGGTTTTTGGCATCAGAATGAACGGGTTGAACTTCTACCACAAAGCTTAGGAAATAACGATTTGCACAATCTTTGACTACCGTGACTGAGCTAGGTTCAGATGGGAGTTCTCTTGACCATATTGGCTTGACAATACCAATCTTAGCTAAATAGACACCGCCATTTTTAAAAGAAAAGCCTCCAATCCGAAATCTGGCAGATTGGCTATTTGTTCTTTTCTTGAACTTAGGATAACCCAGTTTACGACCTTTTCGTTTCCCTTTACAGGAATCGAAGAAGTTCTTGAAAGCTGTTTCTAAATCTGCTACAGATTGCTGTAGAGGGATATTAGAAACTTCGCTCAGCCCAACTCTTTCTTCGGTGTTTTTCGCTTGGGTTATTACGATTTTTTGCAGATCGGCTGAACTTGGCTTTTTTTCGGACTGCTTGCAGAGGGCTAGACTATCGTTCCAGACCACCCGGACGCAGCCGAACAGCCGAGCTAAACTCTGCTTCTGTTCGGTCGTCGGATAAAATCTGTACTTGAATCTCGCCTTCATGGTTATACTGAATATTGGTCTGTAGGTTTGATTATATATTGGTTGGCAAGCAATGACAACAGTTTACCGTCGAGAGCGCCATTCTGTTACAGAACTTAAAATACATTTGGTCTGTATAACAAAATATCGTCGGTCTGTATTTACGAGTGAAAGTCTTGATTTGATTGAAAAGTCGTTTCGAGAGGTAGCCCAAAAAATGAACTTTCAAGTGCTAGAGTTCAATGGGGAAGCTGATCGCGTTCATGCGCTGATCGAGTATCCGCCTAAATTGTCGATATCTCAAATAGTTAACGCACTCAAAGGCGTTTCCAGTCGTCGTTACGGACAAGCTGGACACAAAAAACCCCACAAAGAAGCATTGTGGAGTCCTAGTTATTTTGCGGTTTCTGTGGGGGGCGCGCCTTTAGAAGTTTTGAAGGAGTACATTAGAAATCAAGAAAAGCCGTCCTAGAAGGACGGGGCTTGTATCCGCGCGACCTGAAAGGTCAACTAAACCGCAGCACCGATGCTGCTCGATGATTCTCTTCA
>NZ_JAUBTI010000184.1:0-6245 GCF_036702415.1 Microcoleus sp. D3_18a_C4
CGGGCTTTCTTCTTGCACCGCTCGGAACGAGCCGGACTTCCCAAAAGCCCCCGCTTTTAAGCGTGGGGTTCCTTACTCCGTATTGGTTTGAATCGGAACGATAGCAGCAGGCGACGGAAGTTCCGCTAACTCTACCCCACAGCCGTGTCTTTTAGTCTGCAGTTTCTAATTGCTCTAATTCTTGCGTAGACTGCCATCCAGCTTGCCAGAGCGATCGATCTTTGAGCTGTGCGGCGTTCAGCCAAAAACGCACATTTGGATCGCAAGCCGCCACCATTTCTGCAAATACCCATTTACCTTCGTTTTTTCGGTTGACAACTTGAAAGTGTCGCCACCCCCAAGTTTTTTGGTGTGAAGTCCATCGGGAACCAACTAAATAAGGAAATTTTTGTTTTTTGCTCACAGTATTTTTCTGGAAAAATATATTAGAAAGCAAGTGAATTGTAATATAGCCATCCTAAATCCTTTGTGTAATTCTTGTAGGGGCAAACCCCCCGTGGTTTTCCCCATGAGGCCGGGTAGGCAAAGAAAGGTACTATCCCTACATCTTTGTACGACTCCTGCAAGGATTGCTATATAACTCGTTCTGTTTGATGATAGTGAACTACCAGACGCTGACCACTTAAGTGGTACAGCTCTGGCTTCCTGGTTCAACGGGGCGGGGCGTCCAACAAAACCGAAGTTTTACTCTTGGCGACTTACATCCCCTCCGCAGGTAGAAGCGCTAGTTCCTAACGCCAAAATCCGCAAGGCTTCATTTCTAATATTTATCGAAGCGTTTACATCACGATCGTGATGAGTACCACAATGCTGGCAAGTCCATTTCCTAACATCAAGGGTTAGACTCTCAACTCGATTTAGACATACATGACACGTCTTAGAGCTAGGGAACCATCTGTCAATTTCGACATATTGCTTTCCTTCGCTCTCTGACTTGTATTTGAGCATGGTACAGAACATACCCCAACCAACATCACTAATTGATGAAGCTAAATGATGATTCTTCACCATACCTTTGATATTGAGATTTTCTACTGCAACAACTTGGTTTTCGTTCACTATCTTGCGGGATAGCTTGTGCAGAAAATCTTCCCGGCATCGAGCAATTTTGGAGTGAACTGTCGCAACTGCCAGCCTTGCCTTCTTTCGGTTTTGACTGCCTTTCTTTTTGCGAGAAAGCTTCTGTTGTTTTCGCTTTAAGTTCCGCTGGCGTTTGACAAAATGTTTGGGATTGCTAAATTTAGAACCATCGCTGGTAATCGCAAAATGAGTCAATCCTACATCAATACCAATAGCCTTTTCTGCTGAAACTAGCTCAGGTTTTTCTTTCCCGTCATCAATCAAAACAGAAACAAAGTGTTTACCATCCGGGTTTCGAGACACGGTAACAGTTTTGATGTCGCCCTCAAAACCACGGTGTCGCCGACAAAAAACTAAGCCAATCTTCGGGAGACTAATATAGTCGCCGTCGAACTTGACATTTTGAGGATAGCTGATTGACTGCCTACCGTGCTTGGCTTTAAATTTGGGCGGCATCGCCCTCTTGTCAAAGAAGTTTTTATAGGCAGTAGACAAATTCAACGCAACTACCTGTAAACATTGAGAATAAGGCTCTTTTAGCCATTCGTATTCTTTTTTGAGTGCAGGGAGTAAGCCTTGTATGCACCCTCTAGAAAGTCCTTTACCAGTATTTTTGTAGGTTTCTTGACACAGATTCAAAGCATAGTTCCAAAACCATCTCGCACAGCCAAAAGACTTTGCCAGCAAGACTTCTTGCTCGTCTGTGGGATAGATTCTGTACTTGTATGCTTTGTACACTTATCGAGAATGCCAAATACTGATAAAATAATGATACCACACACAAACGATACTGATTCGCTGTCGCTCAAGTTGTTTTTTGGTTCATTTTCATCCCGACGCTCTACCGTAGGTAGAGCGCAGGACTTCCCATTCACGTTAGTTAAAGCTCGTCAAATCCTCTCCCCCTCTCCCCTTCTCTTGAACATAACAAATAATATAGAGCCGCTGCAGCTTACAGGAGAGTACACCTAAACTCTATCTGCAAGTAGATGCGTTTATTGTAACTTGCAGCAGTTTCGCATCGGGGCTCAAAAGTAAGGGCAGTTCAATGACTGCCCCTGTAATTAGTTATACCTATTGAATAGGATAATTTTTCAGGCGATCCACAAATAGCAAATTTATCCAGTACGAGCTAAATCGTGAATCTCAAATCTAAAAGCAAATAACCCAGGTTATAGTTGTGCAGAATAATCCTTTCTGTGAAACTTACTCAAATCTACTTTTAGAGCAGGTTTGACGTTCACTTCCTGTTTCTATCAAAGCGGTCGGCCGCTTCTTGTCCACAGGCGTGTTTTCGAGCCCAACTTTCCCTACAAACATTTTTTCAATCTTAATCGTGTTTCATTGATCCTGTACAGCTCAATAAAAACGCACTTTTAGGTAAGATTGACTACTTTCTTTGATTCTGTCGCTACCTCTTGATTACTTCCCTGTTAAGGCTTTTGGCCTGATAAGTCCAGAGGAAGTTGGGGAAGCCGGAGGCGAACCGCATTTGTTTGCAGCCAGAGAGTGATAGCGTGCTTCCGTTGCGGAGTCACGTACTCTCCCGGTCTGATCACGCCAGCACAGACGCCGATGTTTTTAATAAGGGTTTCTCGCTCCGATGAACTTGCACCCTGTAGCAACCTGACTTGGGCTTTGATAAAATCCACGTTCATAGCTGAAAGTAAAAGTAAGTAAAGAACTCAGTTAAATAGCGATGCTTTGGTTCCGATTGTAACTCTAAAACCACTTGGTATGAATCAAATTGATTCAACATCCCCAGGATGGGGATCGGGGCGTCTAGAGCTAGCCAACTTTATTTACTTTATCTGTTTTTGCTAGCAAAAGTGTCACTATGCTAGCAGTTTTGGCAGAATTCTTTATAGTTAAGAACTGTTACAAAGTTGGCTCGATTTCCACCATACGGCAGAGTTTAGTGCTAACGCTACTTTCCTGAACCCAAAAAGTTCAGCATTGTCTCCAACTCCTTGCCTTCCTAGGTTTTACACTCCCCGATTGGGAAGCGATCGCTCCGGGAACATTCCTCTTCGAGAGCCCCTCTTAACACCCGGACACCGCCAGATCACCCTATTGATTTAGCTCGTCCTGTAGACTTGGCTGTGGACTATAACTTTAGGCATACGTGTTGTTACCGGGGCTACAATAAGCGAGCAAGTTTTTATTCTTGTTTCTCAAGGAAATATTTTTTGGATTTTCTTGCAAAGCCCTTTTTTGTGTTAAATAAGGCAGCTTTGTGAGCTCCGGGCCAACGAAGACTCGCAGCTTGCGAATCCAGATATCTTGTGCTGTGTGGCGGTGAATCTGTTTCCTGAATTCATGAGGGGCGATCGCTCGTCGGCGAGAATTGTCAGTAACGGCTCATTTTGTATAATTCATAACAGATATGTCACTGCTAATAATTTAAAAACAGCACAAGTTTAAACAGTCTTCCATCCGTCGATCGCTCCTAATAACCCACAAAAAGGGATAAAAAAATTAACTCTGCATACCCTATGTTTTAAGGCGACTTTGCGTTAGCCATTTGCCTTGTATAGCAATTCGACATAGCCCAAGTTGCGGGCAACTACAGTTAAAATAAACTATAGATTAAGCTGATATTTCTACGTGATAAAATACAAAAATTAAGCTTTTTGGATTCACGATTAAAATTAAATAATTGACCGCTTTTTTCCTATTTATAAATATATATTTACCACCCTCCTTATTGTTAAAAAACCTCTGTCTTGACGGCGTAGGCGCCGATTTAGAGAACTCTGGATGTGAAGTAAAGATATTAATTAACCCGCGTTGCACAATTTGAGGATTATTGTGGGGAGTAGGGTTAGGCGTCCCGCCTGCTGTGAAAATACACGCCTTCAGGCTCATGGGCCCATCCACAAAAAACATCAAAATCATCCCAGTATTATGCAACCCCAATTAACCAGCCCATACGATATCTTTCACTATACAAAAACGAACCGACCAGGGGGCATAGAAAATCCCCTCGCGCCGAAGCTGGGGAGGGGAAATGGTGAAGAAAATTATTGGTTTTAAATTATCGATATGTAGGTCTCTTTTTGCAGTATCAAGAGGTATCGAGCGAGCGAACGACCTACTTCGGTCAGTCGCTAAGATAATTTCCCGGTGGGAAACCGAGAAATTATCAACTAAATCAACCTTTTTTCTGCTGGCGTTGCAGCTTAGTTTTCCAATTGGCGATCTCCTTCTGAGCCGGCTGATAACTCTTAGTACCCGACGGCACCAGCGAAGCAGCTTCAACTGCCTCTTTCAACTTTCCTTGAGAGCCGCGCAACTGAGCAATTTTGAGAATACTTTCGCTCCACTGTCCAATTAACTGTTGAGCTTCTTCATACTTCGGCTGACCGGGTTCAATTTTATTAGCTTGCTGGATGCCTTTACTGTAAGAAGAGGCAACCCCCCGCTTAATTTGACCCTTAGCAGCCGATAGCAAAGCAGCATTTACATCCTGGTCTTTGGATAGCTCCTCCCACTGAGCGATCGCCTCTTTCGACTGATTGTACACAGGCTTATTGACATCCGGCATCAATTTAGCCGCGCCGATCGCCCCCTGGAAATCGCCCCGAGCAGCCCGCCCGTTAGCTATATCCAAAATTGTCAAACTCCACCGCTCAATATCCTGCTGAGCCTGCGGGTAGAGCGGATCGCTAGCCGGAATCGTTCGAGCCTTAACCACCGCTTTATTAAAACTAGAAGCCGAACCATCCTTAAGGAAAGTTTTTGCCTCAGCCCACACCTGCTGGCTCGATGGTGGCTGCTTGGTTCCACTCCCTGCTTGCACCGCCCGCGGTTGGTTCTGCGACCCCCCAGTACCAGTAAATTTTTGAGAGCCTGGGTTTTGGGCATTTCCACCAGGCGATCGAGGATCTCCTTCCTGCTGACCAATAAAAATTGATGGGTTCGTCACATAAACGCCCGACAGCAGCACTACAGCCGTAGCTAAGCTCCATAAAACTAGCTGCTGCAAAAATGACTTATCTGACCCCGCGTTATGCTCATCCTCCGGCTTTTGCAAGTTCGGTCGATCGCCCCCCCGATCGGCAGGGGCCACAGCATTCGGCTGCGACACAGGCGGCATCTCAACCGGCGAATCCTCAGCATTGCGAACTGCCGGAGGCAGATCCATTCGAGCCGTAGCCGTCGCCATTTGCGGGCGATCGAACCCATCAGCCGTACCAACCGTCATATTGCCGTTGCGTCCGGCCAACGCAGCAGTTGGTACCCCTGAAGTATCCGGCAAAATCACCAAATTAGCCTTTCCCGGAGGATTCACCACCATCAAAGGTTCTTGTTTCGGACGCAAATGGTGGTCACACAGCTCCGGCACTCGATCGCTCAAAAAACGGTCTAAACCCTTAATGGTCATGCACTGTCCCGATCGTAGCCCCTCCAAAAGCGCCGTCGTAAAAAACCCCTGACGCAAAGCCGAAGTTTCCCGCGAAACTTGATTCGGGCGGCAAGAAAGCACCGTAGGGATTTCCCGTTCCCGCGCCAGCTCGACCGTTTGAGAGCCGATCTTTTCCCCCGCTTTCACAATCTGGCTGCGGTTCATATCAACCAGCACCAATACCGTTTCCGTAGGAGCGTTTTTCAGAGTATTCAACAGCCACTCTACCGGAATCCCCGTACCCTGAATGTCAGCCGGATTGCCGTCAATCGGCATCAAATAATCCTTACCTTCATAGCTGACACCGTAGCCGCTAAAAAAACACCAGAGTAAATCTCCTTGTTGCACATGTTGCGCGCAGAGGCTTTGGGTCAATCTCAGAATATTTTCCCGATTTGGATATGTAGATTGACCCCACAGCGACGGCGAGCTATCGGTCATCAGCAGACATCCATCCGGCGCAAAACCCGCCTCCTCAGTCAAAAAACCGTACAGAGCCTCTGCATCCTCTTGGGCATAACTCAAAGGCTGGAGTAACTGATATTGATTGATGCCTATTGCAATACAAGCGTGATTTTTCATCCCCATATGTCCTATATATATAGTGGACAGCTTGCACAAAACGATAACACATACTCGTTTAAGTAAGGTTATACTCACATCTTGCACCATTCTCGCTTAACAGGCTTTTCGGCCTGTTCCACAAAGAGTAGATTGTCTTGTGGAACAGGCCGAAAAGCCTGTTCATAAAAAGCTT
>NZ_JAUBTI010000185.1:0-6156 GCF_036702415.1 Microcoleus sp. D3_18a_C4
AAAATCACTTATTGCCCCCGCATTTATCCGTGGGGTCGCCTCTAAAATCTAAAATCTAAAATCTAAAATCGATTGACCGCAGATGCAGGCTGATTGACGTTGATGAACGCAGATTAGAAGATGTATCCGGGATCGGCTGCTGGGAGTTGGTTCGCCGGCGCGATCGCCCCGGAACTGGTACACAGGATCGGAGTTAAAATTAATATCGCTGTATTTGCGAGTTTACTCGGCATTTTTGAGTGCTTGAATATCGCCTTGCATAATTATGCTGACATTGCGCGAAATCTTGTCTATTTCCCAATCCCACCACCTAATTTCTAATAGTTGTGCAACTTCAGCATCGCTAAAACGCTGTTTGATTGCATGGGCGGGGTTTCCACCGACAACGGTGTAAGCGGGAATGTCTTTTACTACAACGGATTTTGCGGCAATGACTGCACCGTCGCCGATTTTGACTCCGGGCATAATCATGGATTCATAGCCGATCCAAACATCATTGCCAATGACGGTATCGCCTTTACTTGGCAGTTCCATTAATAAATTCATGGCTGTTTCCCAACCATTCCCAAAAACCGGAAAAGGATAAGTTGAAATTCCGTCGAGTTTGTGATTAGCACCGTTCATAATGAATTTGACGTTGGTGGCGATCGCACAAAATTTGCCAATAATTAATCGGTCGTTTCCGTAGTTATAAAGTACATTTTTTTCAAAGTTTTCTGGATCTATTGGATCGTCGTAATATGAGTAATCGCCGACGATAATGTTGGGAGATTTAATAAAGTTTTTGATGAAGCATACGCGCCGCTGATCGGCCATCGGATAAGGTCGGTTTGGATCGGGCCCAATTTCTGTCATAAGTTTCCATCCTTATTCGTTAAGCTGCTGGATCGATCTACTGTTAATTCGAGTTAGGTTTGCTTCTGCTTGATTAACATAGAGTAGGAGTGTTTGTCAAGGGGTGGGCGAGAAATTTTGGTCGATCGCCCTGCAAGAAATGAGACAAAATGGTAAAACCCAACATCCATCCGTGTTCGGAAGCGGTTAAAAATCCCAAATTAATATAAAAGAAGCGATCGCAGTGAGATAATTTATGAGAGTACGAACCTACGAAATCGGTGATACCCAACAAATTGTACAACTGTTTTACGACACCATACACGAAGTAAACATCCGCGATTACACACAAGCACAAGTAGATGCTTGGGCTCCCGCAGATATGGATATCGAAAGTTGGACTAAAAGTTTAAGCAGTAAATTTACATTCGTAGCCGAAGAGGGTGAGAAAATTGCAGGTTTTGGGGAATTAGAAGCAAGCGGCCATATCGATCGCTTTTACTGTCATCAAGATTTTCAAAGGCAAGGAGTGGGTAGGCTAATTTTAAAACAAATTGAGTCAAAAGCCAAAGACTTAGGAATTAACAAGTTATTTACCGAAGCCAGCATTACAGCTCGACCTTTTTTTGAAACCCAGGGATTTATTGTGATTACAAAACAAGAAGTAGAACGCAGAGGACAAAAATTCATCAACTTTGCGATGGAAAAAAATATATAAACAACGATTTGTGTAAAATTAGATCGAAGAGTTTTATGGAGGAGTTGCGATGGTGACGGAAGCTACAAATGTGGTGGGCGGAAAGTTAGAGACTTGCTGCACTTCGCCAATGACAGGATATTATCGAGACGGCAAATGCAATACAGGTGGTGGCGACTTTGGGGCTCACACTGTTTGTGCTCAACTGACAGAAGAGTTTTTGCAATTCACTAAGTCGAATGGAAATGATTTGAGCACTCCGGTTCCCGAATTTAACTTTCCCGGTTTGAAGCCTGGGGATTGCTGGTGTTTGTGCGCCCCTCGGTGGAAGGAAGCAATGGATGCAGGAGTTGCGCCACCTGTGGTTTTGGCTGCGACTCACGCCTTGACTTTGGAATACGTTTCTTTGGATGAATTGAAGCAGCACGCTGCTGATTTGTAGGAGGATGTTGGTGTGCGATCCTCTTCGAGGGCTTTCCTTCGGATCGCAACGCTTTCGCTAACGGGCGATCGCGCTCTTATACAAACTGTAGGGTGCGTCAGTTGGCGTTATTTTTTCAATAATTCAGGGGTTTTTCACTGACCCACCCTACAAGTTTACTCCAATCAGTTAAGATAGGTTTAGAGGTGAGGTATAACCAGTGTCAGCTAAGGATCTATTTCATAATGCTGTGAAGCGAGGTCTTGAAAAATCTGAGTGGGTGGTTACTCACGATCCTCTCAGGCTAGAATTTGCCGAGAATGAGAGAGTCGAAATCGATTTGGGAGCGGAACGACTCATCGGGGCGGAAAAATCAGGAAAAAAAATTGCAGTAGAAGTCAAGAGTTTTTTAAGCGCTTCAGCTCTCTCTGATTTTCATACCGCGTTAGGACAATTTTTAAATTACCGTTTAGTCTTAGAAAAGCTCGAACCAGCTCGCACTTTATATTTGGCAGTTCCCATCGCCACTTACGAATCTTTTTTCAGTCGGAAGTTACCTCAAGCGTCGGTTCGACAACATCAAGTCAAGCTTATTGTGTATAACCCAGTTCAGGAGGAAATAGTCAAATGGATCGACTAGACCATTACCGTCAGTGCATTCAAAAACTCCTAATTGAAGACAGTAAGATAGCACCAATTAACGGAGAAATTGAGGTAGAAACAATTTTTGATCGAGAAAGCGATCGCTATCTAGCCGTCGATTTAGGATGGGACGGACACCGCCGCGTGTATAACTGTGTGTTTCATTTGGATATTAAAAATGGCAAAATCTGGATTCAGCGAAATCAAACTGACAGGCAGATTGCTGATGAATTGGTAGAAATGGGAGTACCCAAAGAGGATATAGTGCTAGGAATTCAGCCAACTTATGCACGCCAACATACAGGGTTTGGAGTTGCATAGTAATTCGTAGGGTGGGAGCATCTCAGTTTTGTAAAAAGCATTTTTTTTATTGTAGTGCGAGCGTCCCCGCTCGCGTATTGTACAATACGCGAGCGGGGACGCTCCCACTGTAAATGCAAAACTGAGATGCTCCCCGTAGGGTGCGTCAGTTTGCATTACTTTGTCGGCGAAGCGAGGAGATTTCGACTGACGCACCTTCCTAAACTACACCTCCGGCAACTTAATACTCGCCCACAAACTGACGCACCTTACTAATTTCTAGGGTGCGTCAGTTTGCACGATGTTCTCTGCGAAGCGAGAAGATTTCGACTGACGCACCCTACTAAACTACACATCTGGCAACTTATACTGCCCCACAATCCGCTTAGCATATTCCGGCACATGAGCCTCTAATTTCTCCGGGTAATTGCGCTTCACGTACAGATAATTACGAGTGAAATGAGAATCAATCGAAAACCGAGCATATTCCAAGCCCTTCGGCCCAATTCTCTCAATAAAAACTCCCATTAACTTCGCCGCCCACATTGGCAAAGTCACCCCTTTTTCATAAGCCGGAATGCTTTGCTGAACCGCTTCTTTTCTGTTCCCCTGAGACATCACCGGCTGAGTATTTAACTGATCCGCTACCAAATCTAACATCTCTTGCCCGGTGTCATTTCGCACCACAATCCACTGCCACCCAAAAGGTGCGCCCATGTAGCCCACAACTAAATCTGCTAAAGAATTCACATAATCAAAACAGCTCAAACAAGAAGGAGCAAAAACATCTTTCAATTCCTTAGTATTCAGCCCGAAAAACGGCACTTTCTCTTCCGAACCATCTTCGTGTTTGAAGTGAACGTTAAAGTCTTGCATAAACTCATAAGACACAACCGTTTCGGGAGAACGGCTAGTCGTGTCTAGGAATTTCTGCAAGCCTGCACGGCTGACATTATCGACACAGGGAGTTCCCAAAACGTAGAGCTTTTCTAAACCGAGTTTTTTCTCTACTGTTCGCAAAGCTTGAATTTGACAGCCGACACCAATTACTAACAGCCGCTTCATCCCAGATTTTTCGATTTGTTCTAATACTGAAAGGTTGGGGGAGAGAGTGGGTTTGTTGACTTTTGCTGCCAGAATTTCTTCGCGATTTCTAGCAATAATTGGCATTGGCTGAAAGCGGTCTTCTTTAGTATTTTGGACGCAAACAACGCCTTCTACAATTCCTTTTTCGAGCATTTCAATGGCAATTGTGCTGACGATTCCAGTCCATTGAGCGCCCTCGATCGGCTCTTTTTTACGAGCCGCCATCATATTTTGACTGACTCCGAAATACCAATCGTCGGGATTGTCGAGATTGCGCGATCGCCCGTGAATCTCTTCTTCTAATTCCGCGATATGCTGTGTTAAGAAAGCACAAGATTCCTTGACATAATGGATGTAATATGTATCGCACAAACCGCACTCGCTGCAAAGTTCTTTAGCGGGGCGGCGGCTACCCGGTTTGAGGGCCTTGGATTTTTGGTGCTTAGTAGAATCTGTTGCGGTCATCTAAATTACTTATTTTATGCAGATATGGCTTTTGTTAGGATATCACAGCAATTTCGGTTGTTACCTCCTTTATTCTTTCTTTCAGTCCTCGCAGGCGGACGCAAGCTGGTGCGGGAGCAAATTCGGTTCGCCCGAAATAGGCGGTTTTCAAAGCTTAAAAAATATTAGTCAGGACTTACCTAGGTTGCGCTAGAAACCCGGTTTCTTCCTGAATACCTCGCTGTTAAACCTAAGATGTATACTCTAAACGGGGTTTCTTTGTGTAGTTTTGGTAAAAAAATCAAGTTTCAGAGAATCGCCGTGCGTCTACGAGTGTTTGTGTAAGTCCTATTAGGAATGAGAATTAAATCACTTGCATTTTTTGTAGGTTGGGTTGAGGGACGAAACCCAACGCCAGGCTTGATTGTTGGGCGGAGTGAAACGGAGGGTTCGTTCCACTCCGCCCAACCTACGAAGTTATTTAATCGACGATCCTTAGTATCAATCCGGATCTAGCGATCGATCGCACGAATACATTGCCAAATAAAGCTATAAAAAAATGGTAAAAATGTTTGTGACAACAGCCGTCGCTGGCATCATGATGAATCTCGCAATTTCGAGCTTAGGATTTGCTGCTTTAGTTCGCCCTGTCCCCGCTACGAATCAAACTGTTGCGACTCTAGAAAGAATGCTCAGTGCGACACAAAAGCCGGCGGCGCTGAACTATTCGCGCCTGGGGATTGGCGGCGTTCGGTTGGGGATGCCTGTAGAAGAGGCAAAACGTAAGTTGGGAAAACCGCAGCGCGACGAAAGTAAACCTGCTGAGCCTGGCCTCGGCGACAAGATTCGCACGCTAACCTACTCAGGATTGACGGTAGCAGCATGGAAGGGCAAAGTTTATTTAGTTTCTACTACCAATCCCAAGTTTCTGACAATTGATGGTGTGAAGCTAGGAGATAACAGCCAAAAAGTCGTTAAAACTTACGGTTACGGGTCGCAATCAGTGCAGGGTGGAGTGACTCGGTTGACTTACAGCAATGACCAAAAGGCTTCTAATTTGATTGTGGAAATTAAGGGCGATCGCGTGCAAAAAATTATTGTGAGCACGCAGCTAAACTGAAATATTAAATAACACTGCAAAAGTCCCGGTTCACAAGTTTGTAGTAAGGACTTTATTGCTTATTTATGAAGATTTTTAGCCTTTCTGTGAAGTGACTGGAGGGCTTTTTCCTGATGTACGCGCGTGCGTAGCTATCCCGTAGGGAATCGCCCGCGTCTCCTTACTCCTCTTCATCATCATCCGACAATTTTGTCATTTCCTCCGCAATTAGTGTCTGAAAATCCTCTCCGCAGTGAACGTTGAGATGGATTGCAGAGAGGAAGGAACTCTGGTACAATTTCCGCTTTTTGTCGATCGCTCAAATCAGGTAACTGAAGTTTATCGATTAATATCAAATCCGCCCTTCATCGAAATTATTCATCTCTCTGTTCTCTGACTCTGCGTTCTCTGCGTACTCTGCGGTTTAATCATTCCAATCCAACCGGAATTGATATAAAGTAATAACATTTTGACACTCAGTGCCCAATTCTTCAATTAACGTACTCAGCCTAGAATTAGTTACAGAAATTGTCCGATCGCTAACTTCCATCTTTACTTAGGATCGCGAATTAAATAACTTACAATTTTAATTGTTATTGTGGGATGGGCGTCCCGCCCGTCCAAAAAGGACGG
>NZ_JAUBTI010000186.1:0-5838 GCF_036702415.1 Microcoleus sp. D3_18a_C4
GCGTCCCCGCTCGCGTATTGTACAATACGCGAGCGGGGACGCTCGCACTGTAAATGCAAAACTGAGATGCTCCCTAAAAATGTCAAATCTAAAATTTAGTTGTCGGCAGCTAGGTCGGCAAAACAATTTACGCTCGATGCTTAAAAACTTAAGCTTTTCAAACTACAAGGATGTTTGCAAGCTGGTCAAAAGACCGATCAAGAATTCCGAGCCGAATTGCAGTACAAAAAACGCAATTAGTGGCGAAAAATCAATCCCTCCCAAGGGGGGGATAATCGAGCGGAATAGATTGAGGTAAGGGTCTGTTAACTGACTCAAAATTGAAAACGGGGGGTCGTACCAATTGATGTTAGGGAACCAGCTTAACAGCACCCGAATAATCATCAGGGCTACATAGATTTGCAGAAATGTGGACAGCGTGGTTGCCAAAAGGCCTATGGAAGAACTCATAAATTTTGCTTGTAGTTTGAGTAAAGTTTACAGACACTTTAACTTAAAGTTTAGCATAGGTCGGGGAGAGGGGGAGCATGAGGCTGTTTACGGGCGGGCTAGAAGAGTAACGGCCCACAATAAAATTCACTCTTGGCTTCACAGGCCCGAAAGGCCTGTGAAGCGAGAATGGTGCAAGATGTCAGTAGCGCGCATCGATCTGCCAGACTAATCTAAAATTTTAAAGGGATTCAGGAGTCGTTGGCGATCGAACCCTCGCTCCCCGGCGCCGGCGCGTTCCCGTTTACGTCGCCGAGTTGCAGCCGCACGTCATCTATTGCCTGATTTAGCTGGGCAATTTTATCTTCTAAACTCAGCCTTGCTACTTCCATACTGTCGGCTTCGAGTTGGCTGGCTTTCCTCTGGCGGATTTTTCTGGTTTTTGCGTCTGAAGGTTCACTCAGCAAAGCTTCAGCAGCGCGCCGCGACAGCACCGCGCCCAAAACTGCACCCACCAAGCCGCCAACTGCAGCTCCGGCAATAAATCCCCCTGTAAAACCCTCTCGATTGCTCATGGATCAACTCAACTGCGCGATATTTCTTTGATTTGTTTATTTTGACACTCTCCCGGTGAGAAACCGGCAGACGATCGTTCGATTTGAGATTTTAGACTTTTGATTAAAGAATTGAGATGGCGATATCGAAAATGAGCCGGAGGGACAAAAGCCCAAACGGGCATCAAGTCGGTTAGTTGTCAGGTAAGGCGAGAATTCCGACTTCAGAGTTAAAGCGGATCATTTCCAAAGATCGATCGCCATACAGATCTTCAATGTGTTCCAAGCAGCACTCGATCGCGAAATCGTTCAATTGGGCCGGCTCAACGCCGTACATATCCTGAAACACCTCTGAGTCTACCCGACAAAAGCGCGGTCGATCGGCATAAATTCCGCATTCTCGCGTCGCTCTGTCAAAATTGATACACCAACCGTCCTCTCCGACTAAGCTCAAATAGAGCGCTAATTCGTCTTCAGATAAATACTCGTCTAAGTCTGGGCGCTCTGTTGGGTCGAGGTAACAACAAGCACCGCACTGCTTTACGCAACGCCAAGTAGCCATAGTTTGATTTTAGATTTTAGATTTTAGATTTTAGATTTTAGATTCGGAGCATAATCGGGAAAATGCCAAACTTTAGGAGATTTGGGCTCTTCAAGTATATCAATTGCCAGCGCCGGAGGTTCAGAGCCCGAAGGGGCGGTTCGATTTTAGATTTTAGATTTTAGATTTTAGATTGGGGGGACTTTCCAGGAAGGGGCATCAAGTCCCTGGTTTCCTGTGACTGAGAGGTCGATCGTAGTTTACATTTTGTTGAATTTTGTAAAGTTCCTTAAAAAATAGGGACGATCGCCCGGTAAAATCAGAAGCGGATTTTCTAATTCAACAATCTAGACTTAATCACTACAGTCAGGAGGACAAATGGACTTTATAACCGATCTTTTCAGTGGTCTGGGTGGTGTAGACTACCAACTCATTGTTCAGGTAGCTTTACTCGCAGCCGTCGTGCTTTCTGGCCCGATCGTGATTTTTCTGCTGGCCGCTAGAGGCGGCGACCTGTAATTATAGCACGCTCCGGGGCGATCGAGAGTTGGGAGTTTTGAGTTTTAAATTATTGAAAATTCACAACGCTCGATCGCCAATTTTCCCTGCTGCACGAGCTTTGTTATCAAATACCGAGTTATCAAATACCCAGGGCGTGTTTAGCAGTTTGAATCAAATTCTCAAAAAAAGGTAGAGATACATCGACTTCTCTAGCATCTTTGCGGGAGTTGCCTAACAAACCGATGTTTTGTCCGGGTGCCACAGCCAAAACTTGCCCTTGAGAGTTGCGAATTCTCAATTCTTCGATCGAGCCGGCAGGAGACAGACTGCAAGAATAAGTGCGATCGCAATAATCAAACTCAACTTTTCCGAACCTCGGCGGCCGGGAACTAGCAGCATTTGCGGGCAGCCGGACACCCAACAATTCTAACTCCACCGATGTCTTGCCATTAAAACTATTTTCCCGCAATCGGTAAGCAATATCAACCCGCCGAGGCAAAGGAAAATATTCCCCCCAACGCCAAGCAATCGCCTTCACACTAGCCGATACATTTCCATCTTGAGTTGCAGTTAGTTTAACGTGACCTCCTTTACCAACAATTTTCTGTTCAGTTATGCAAACATTAGGTGTCCAAAATACAGGAGCCTTATTTTCAATCCCGCAAGGTTCCAGAGCATCAATTTGTCGGTAAAGGTCGAGATTAATCTCAGCCAAATCCGCTCGCACATCAACTGAAACCAGCGGTTTTAGGTGTTCCGGCTGCAAACATTGATTGGCAAAAATTGACAGTTGATTGCGAAATTGTTCTAGATTCTGGGCCGGCATAGAAAAACCGCCCGCCGCTTTGTGTCCGCCAAATTTAGTTAATAAATCCGCGCAAAAATTGAGCCCGTCAAATACATTAAACTCAGGAATTCCCCTCGCCGAACCCCGAACAA
Organism: Microcoleus sp. D3_18a_C4; assembly: GCF_036702415.1. NCBI lineage: Bacteria > Bacillati > Cyanobacteriota > Cyanophyceae > Oscillatoriales > Microcoleaceae > Microcoleus > Microcoleus sp. D3_18a_C4. The sequence goes on from NZ_JAUBTI010000186.1 coordinate 2,965, forward strand.
TTTTAGCGGGCGGGCACGGGGGCACCGCCCCTACTGCCTCATCCTCAAAAGTACCGATAAACACAGGTACGCCGTAGCGTTCCACCAACCGAGAAGCTACAATCCCGATCACCCCGTGGTGCCAACCCGGTTGCACGACAACTAAAACTCGTTCTTGCTGCAAGTCGAGATCGCTTTTCTCGCACCAAGCGATGGCTTCCTGCTCAATTTCCTGGCACAACTCCTGCCTGCGCTGATTAATTTGTTCGCACTGCATCGCGTTTTTGAGAGCTAATTCGCGATCGTCCGTAGTCAGCAACTCTATCACAATTTGAGGGTCAGCCAACCGCCCCACAGCATTAATCCGGGGGCCAAGCCTAAAACCAATATCTTCAGGCTTTAACGTATTTTGAGTAGGGGCGGTGCCCCCGTGCCCGCCCTTGAGTTTTGAGTTGAGAATAGATGAACTTTCCCCACTTCCCGGCTGCACTCCCGCCACCTGAATCAAAGCCTGAATACCCGCCAATTGCGAGTGAGGCAACAGCCGCAAACCCCGCTTCACCCAGCGGCGGTTAACTCCTGTCAAAGGTGCTAAATCCGCAATAGTTCCTAAAGTAAATAACTCCAGCAGCGGATTCACCAACCCGCCCAGTTTCTGCATATCCTGAGCCAAAGTAATCGCCAAAACATAAGCAACACCTACGCCAGCCAAACCGCGATATGGTGAAGATTCTGCGATTAATTTCGGGTTGAGAATAGCATCGGCCGGCGGCAGTTTTGGTGGCAAATCGTGGTGGTCTGTAATAATAACTTTGACACCGAGTTCTCGCGCTCTGGCAACCGGGCCGTAGGCTGCAATGCCGTTGTCAACCGTGAGAATGAGAGCGACACCTTCCGAGTGAAATTCTTCTACAATGCGATCGTTAATCCCATAACCTTCTCGCATCCGGCTCGGAATAGCATAATCCACATTCGCCCCCAGAACCCTGAGAGCTCGCAGCAACAAAGCCGTGCTCGTCATCCCGTCAGCATCGTAGTCGCCGCAAATCGCAATTTTTTGCCCTCCCGAAATCGCCTCCCGCAACAATTTGACACTCGCAGCCAAATCTGGAAACTCATCGGTTGGCGCGGGCAAAACCAGAGATTCCGGTTCGATAAACCCTTGCACTTCTTTAACCGAATCGATGCCCCGGTTAATCAGTACCTGTGCCAGCAAGGGCGACAAACCGATTTCAGTGGCAAACTGTTCGGCTTGCTGTGGTTGAGGCGAATAAATTTGCCACCGTTGGTTTGGCAATCGGTGAAAATGCGGGGGCACAGATGTCGGTAGCTCTTGCACGGAAGCTGAGGTTTAAAGATACATAGTTAATCTTACCGAATTAAGTGCCTCAGTCAATCAATTTTAGATTTTAGGTTTTAGGTTTTAGATTTTAGATTGATCCTAAAGATTAGTTTTTTGAGTAAAATCCAAAGGTTGTTTGTAGGAAAGCTTTTTTCGGAAGCTGTCACCGCACCCAAATAGGGATACAAGCCCCCGACAGCAGTCGTGGAGACCAAAAAATTTTAGACCAAAGTTCAAACGCCCCAGGTTTATCTGTGGAGTCAATCTAAAATCTCGAATCTCAAATAGACTGAGGGGAGCAGCAGAACTAAGTGTAGCAGGCATTTGTGCGGCAGGCCCTAGGGCGCAGACTACTAATTTAATGAGGAGACTTGCATGAGTGGCGATCGACCGTCGTGGTTTAAAATTGCATTACAGGTTCGGGGGTCTGTCATTCCCTCAATTTTGCCGCGCGTTTTGCTGTGCGGCTGCTTTGGAGTTTTTATTTCCCTGCTGCACTTTTTTAAGTTGCAGGTATCCATGCCCTTTTTGTCGAGTATTGTACCGAGTATTGTCCTGGGTTTACTGTTAGTTTTTAGGACAAATACAGCCTACGAAAGATTTTGGGAAGGTCGAAAAATGTGGGGAACTTTAGTCAACAACGTCCGCAATTTGGCGCGCCAAATCTGGGTAGCAATTGAGGAAAAAGACCCGCAGGATATCGAAGTCAAAAAGTCAGCCCTGCGCCTGTTACCTGCCTTTGCAGTGGCGCTGAAATTGCACTTGCGGCAACAATCAGTTAATCCAGAGTTGGAGCATTTAATGTCCCCAGCGCAGTACCAAAAGCTCAAATCAATGAACAATCCGCCCCTAGAAATTGCCTTTTGGATTGAGGATTATATGCACGAGCAGTACGAGCGCAATTGCCTGGATGTCTATCAGTTAACTGGTATGAATCAGTTGCTCAACTCTATGATTGATGTATTAGGTGGCTGCGAGCGGATTTTGAAGACGCCTATCCCTTTGGCTTACGCGATTCACCTGAAACAACTATTGTTACTTTACTGTTTGGCACTGCCCTTTCAAATGGTGAAAGATTTAACTTGGGGAACCGGCTTAGTTGTGGCTTTAATTAGTTTTACTTTGTTCGGGATAGAAGAAATCGGCATTGAAATAGAAAATCCCTTCGGACACGATGCCAATGATTTGCCTTTGGACAATATGTGTGCGGCCATGCAGCGCAATATGGACGATTTAATTTCTTTATCTCCTAGCGTTCACGAACAGGTGAAAGATAAGTAGAGTCATTAATCATTGGTCGTAGGGTGCGTCGCCCTCAAAAATTCCTAAAAAAATAGACAATCTTACAGCGACGCACCTTACAAAATTAGTCATTAGTAATTAGTCATGAGTGAACTGTAGGGGCGGGTTCACCAATAATCCTCACAGTGCAAACAGATTTAATAAACCCGCCCCCGCCCCACCATAAAATTCTTTACTAAGGATCGCGAATTAAATAACTTACAATTTTAATTGTTATTGTGGGATGGGCGTCCCGCCCGTCCAAAAAGGAC
>NZ_JAUBTI010000187.1:0-5796 GCF_036702415.1 Microcoleus sp. D3_18a_C4
TCACCGGCGGTGACAATCCGGCCGCCGGTTTCGGGATTGCCTAAAAATATCAGCCCTTCATTTGCTGGTGGGACGGTGTTGATGGTGAAGGATGCGATCGACCCGTCTGGATCTGTGCCGCCTAGTCCTGCGATCGCCACAGCGCTGCTGGGGCCGATCTCGAGGTTGACGTTGTTAGCTACGGGCGGTTGGTTTGGCATCGGCCGCAGGGCCGATACAGTAGCGCTGGCGGGGCTGGTGGCACCCTGGTTGTCTGTAGCGCTGTAGGTGAAATTTGCTGTTGTAAAGTTGGCTGTCGATTGGAAAAATAATTGGTTAATGTCAGCAGGTGTCAGAATTTCACCGGCGGTGACAATCCGGCCGCCGGTTTCGGGATTGCCTAAAAATATCAGCCCTTCATTTGCTGGTGGGACGGTATTGATGGTGAAGGATTCGATCGACCCGTCGGGGTCGCTTCCTCCCAGTCCTGCGATCGCCACAGCGCTGCTGGGGCCGATTTCGAGGTTGACGTTGCTAGCTATCGGTGGTTGGTTGGCGGGAGTCGGAGTCGGAGTCGGTGGGAGTGGGGGAGTCGGAGTCGGTGGGAGTGGGGGAGTCGGAGTCGGGGCAGCGGCGATGCTGGTGGTAACAGTTGCGCCGGGATCGCTGCCGTTGTTGTTGCCGGGATTGGGGTCTGGGGTATTTGAGGTGCTGCTAGCAGTGTTGGCGACGGTGCCTCCGGTGGCGGGCACTGCGAAACTGACGGTTCGGTTGGCGCTGGTTGCGCTGGCTAGGGATGGGATGGCAGTCCAAGTCACAATACCTGTAGTTGCGTTGTAACTTCCGCCCTCCGAGACGCTGACTCCTGTTAAGCCCCGAACAATGCTGTCGGCGATCGCCACATTGGTTGCCGCACTCGGCCCACTGTTAGTCGCCGTAATTGTGTAGGTGACTGTCGAGCCCGCAGCCGCACTAGCGGGCCCGGTTTTGCGCGTCACTACATCGGCGCTATCGGCGATCGTGGTGGTGACTCTTGCCGACGGGCTGCTGCCGTTGTTGTTGCCGGGATTGGGGTCTGGGGTACTTGAGGTGCTGCTAGCAGTGTTGGCGACGGTGCCTCCGGTGGCGGGCACTGCGAAACTGACGGTTCGGTTGGCGCTGGTTGCGCTGGCTAGGGATGGGATGGCAGTCCAAGTCACAATACCTGTAGTTGCGTTGTAACTTCCGCCCTCCGAGACGCTGACTCCTGTTAAGCCCCGAACAATGCTGTCGGCGATCGCCACATTGGTTGCCGCACTCGGCCCACTGTTAGTCGCCGTAATTGTGTAGGTGACTGTCGAGCCCGCAGCCGCACTAGCGGGCCCGGTTTTGCGCGTCACTACATCGGCACTCTGGGTGATAGCAGTGGTGACTCTTGCCGACGGGCTGCTGCCGTTGTTGTTGCCGGGATTGGGGTCTGGGGTACTTGAGGTGCTGCTAGCAGTGTTGGCGACGGTGCCTCCGGTGGCGGGCACTGCGAAACTGACGGTTCGGTTGGCGCTGGTTGCGCTGGCTAGGGATGGGATGGCAGTCCAAGTCACAATACCTGTAGTTGCGTTGTAACTTCCGCCCTCCGAGACGCTGACTCCTGTTAAGCCCGGAACAATGGTGTCGGCGATCGCCACATTGGTTGCCGGACTCGGCCCACTGTTAGTGGCCGTAATTGTGTAAGTGACTGTCGATCCGGCGATCGCAGTAGCGGGCCCGGTTTTGACCGTCACTACATCGGCACTCTGGGTGATAGCAGTGGTAACTCGCGCTTGAGGGCTGCTGCCGTTGTTGTTGGCAGGATTGGGGTCTGGGCTCGTTGAGGTGCTGCTAGCAGTGTTGGCGATCGGGCCGCCGGTGGCGGGAACTGCGAAACTGACGGTTCTGTTGGCGCTGGCGGCGCGGGCTAGGGATTGGATGGCAGTCCAAGTCACAATACCTGTAGTTGCGTTGTAACTTCCGCCCTCCGAGACGCTGACTCCTGTTAAGCCCGGAACAATGGTGTCGGCGATCGCCACATTGGTTGCCACACTCGGCCCACTGTTAGTGGCCGTAATTGTGTAGGTGACTGTCGAGCCCGTAGCTGCAGTAGCTGGCCCGGTTTTGACCGTCACTACATCGGCGCTATCGTTCGTAATAGTGGTGGTGACTCTCGCATCCGGGCTGCTGCCACTGTTGTTGGCGGGTACGGGATCGATCGTGTTGCTGCTGCTGAATACACTGTTTGTAATAGGGCCGAGTGTAGTTGGGGCGGTAACGGTTACGGTGCGGGTGGTGCTGGCCCCAACAGGTAAATTCGGAATACGCCAGGAGACCAGTCTCGTTGTCGGGTTGAAAGTGCCACTGCCGTCGGCACTGCCAAATACTGCCCCTCGGGGCAGTTGGTCTTCAACCAGCACGTTTTCGGCCGGGTTCGGGCCATTATTTACTGTCGTAATTGTGTAAGTAATGCTGCTACCCGGTGCCGCAGCAGCCGGGCCTTTTTTCGTTGTCGCAACATCTGCTGTAGTAGTCGGCACGTTTATAGTTTGGATCGACAAAGTGCGAATGTCGTGAATATTTGTTGCGTCTCCCGTTGAACCAGCAAAACCAAATTTGAATGTTGCCGGGATTTGCCCGTTTATTCCCTCTAAATTGCCAATGTCGATAATAGTCTCGCCCGGATCTGTAAACGAACCATTATTGTTGAGATCAAAGCTAACAGTAAGTTGACGACGGTTGGGCGTTGCAGAAGAAGTGGGAGGTTGCAAAATAACTTGAACTCTTCTTCTGGCTGGTTCGCGAGTCCTAGTAATGCTGTTGATTGGCGGACTTACGGGATTGGGAATATTATCTACTCCCCCCGGCACAAAGTTAGAAGTTAAAAACCGATATTGCGTAGCTTGGCTACCTCGAAGCGTTACCGAATCTGGTCTAGACCCGTCCGCAGTTCCGCCTATACGCCCTTCATTCTGAGTTGAAAAATTTCCGAATTCATCAAATCCAATTCCTAAATAACCTCCGAGTAAACCGGCCTGATTTTCGTTTATATTTTGGGCGTAGCCGAGAGAACCTCCATAGCCTCCAGCTTTTGTTGGCGTCACACTACCGTCAATTAAAAAGAAACTTATGCCGTCCCCTGTCAAATTATTGGATAAATTCGGACGTGCAGTGCCGTTGTAGGCAAATATATCGAAGACAATTTTAAGGCCACTGCTGGCTGGTACCGCACTGTTATAGATGGCAAAAGTAGATTGGTCAAAACTTCTTGAAGTTAATCTCAAAGCCCCGCTGCCGGGCGGGTCGATGTTCAAACCCGGAAAACTCTCCGTTCCGGTTCCTGCTGTTAAAGCTGGAAGGTCTGCCGTGCCGCTGACCCCAGATATCCAAGGCCCTATTAGACTTGCATCTTGAAAAGTTTCGTCAACTAAAGTAATGAGGACAGCGCTGTAAGTTTCCTGCGTTTTTGTTTCAAATGCTATTGCGGTTTTTACTCGTCCTGCTGTAACATTTAATTTCCAGTTTCCTCCTAACTTTGCACTACCAATTAAATTGTTGGAAGCGGCTATATTTGCACCTGTTAGTTCTCTCAGCTTCCGCACGAAAGCAATCCCTGATTTTCCAGCCCCCACCCTACACGCTAACAATAAAATATCGGCTTTTTCCGTGAAAGAATTTCCCCACTGCTGCAAATGCCGATCGTACTTTGGTAAGTTTTCATCCTTCAGTACAGTTGACCCCAGTTGCACGGAAGCTTCATTGCCGTGAGCCACTATCTGAAGGCTGGCAATTAAGCTGCGTTTAGCTAGAATCTCGGTAATTTGTTCTACTCCGTCCAGAGTTTGATCGAGGACAATTATCTCTGTCCCCGGTTTGACTCCGCTGGCAAGATGCTGATAATTCTCTACCCTCGGATCGATGCAAACTAAATGTTTTTTATTTTGAGTATTGACGGCCAGACTCGCTTTTGTTAAACAGGAAATATCCCTCGCCCGATCGCCGACTAACGGCGTCCCAATCAAAGAAGCTTTTATGCAATCGGTGTCGCGGCGATCGCAACTTGATTTGTGAATAGGCGATGAGTAGTTGCACCATAAATTTTTCATGAGTTAGATAGCTCCTTGATTTGTTAATTGTCAATCTTCAGTGAGTGATGTTAGTGTTAATTGCTAATAGGAAATTTCTCATTGCTAATTTCTCGACTTCGCATAGTTAACAAGTTCTATTTACTGCGATTTTTTTTTGATCGACATCTTCCCAAAGTAGCACTTCCCTGTATTTAGCTGGGAAATCAGGCGTTTTTTAGCCAAGTCAAACGTGGCGCTAAATTATTTTACGATGAAAAACAACGGACACTATGTACCAAAATACACCGTGTAATGCGAGATTTGTTCGGAGCATCTCAATGAAAGCAGCCAAGCTAGAAATTGGAGTTTTGAGGCAGGAGGCTCTCTTGCTGCGAGGCAGGATGGAAGAGGAAGAAGGCAGGAGCCAGAAGAAGTGTTTTTACAAATATGAGATGCTCCCGATTGGGTGCCGGAAAGCAGTTGACAATTGTTGGCTTTTGTAGAAAAAAAGGCTTCATTTCTCAGACTTTTATTAAGACTTGAGTCCTCATCACAAACCAATTTTATGGGTGTCACCCCGCAGAATATCATATCATCTATCTTCCCTCAAAAAAAGATTAGAAATTTTGTAGTCCTCAACTTAGTTTTCGGGCTTTTCTCACGAATGAATGACTCACTAACCACCAATTTCATGGTCATCAGCAAGTCGAATCACCCAATAATATCAATTCCGCTTGCCCCGGAATGATTGTTGACGGTTGACGGTTGACGGTTGACTGTGAATCAAAACAATGAAAATTGCGCTAATATTTGTTGGCAGCTTGATTCAACTTTATCACGACGATAAGCGCGAATTTGATATCATTCCGGTGTTAGCGGAATGGATATAATTCACCAGCTCGCTCACTATTTTTTGAAAACATTAAAAAACTCGGTTTATTTAACAAACCGAGTTGCTAAAATTTTACGAAAAATGCAGGGGATTGAATGCGCTTTTCTCTGAACAAGAAAGAGTCAGAAAATCCACAGCACTAAGAGTATTATCAGCCCCAAAAATCTGAGCCAAAACCTCCCCAGTCGCCGCAACTTGTAAGAGTGTGCCATTAGCCATCGAGTTAAGTTGCAAAGCCTCAAAACTCAAGCCACCAGCCAGGACAAACTTATCAGTTCCTACGGAAAAATTGAGCACAGTATCCATACCGCTATTAGCGCTTAACACAAAGCGATCGTTCCCAATACCTCCAATCAAAGTATCATCTCCCCCATCGCCAAACAGCCAGTCATCCCCAACACCCCCATTGAGAATATCGCTATCTTTCCCTCCGTGGAGGGTGTCATTACCATCATCACCGTTGAGAGTATCTTGACCTTCATTGCCGTATAACAGGTCATCGCCACTACCACCGTTAATGCAGTCTTGCTGACCCTCTTGGCCCACAGCGCCTCGCCGATTTTCCCCGCGATCGCCAAAAATCGTATCATTACCTTCATCGCCACACAAAATATCGCTGGCTGAGTCGCCGTACATCAAGTCGTTGCCAGCATCTCCCTGTACTACATCATCATCCTTGCCTCCACGAAGGGTATCGTTACCAAAACCCCCATCGAGAGAGTCGGAACTCTCACCCCCACCCTGAAAGTCATTTCCATCTCCCCCAAATAACAAGTCGCGTCCATCAACATCGGACACTAACTCGTTTTGCAAGCCACCGTAAAGCGAATCGTCCCCCTCATCCCCGACAAT